>NZ_JAEQCX010000028.1:0-62290 GCF_020738035.1 Microcoleus sp. PH2017_28_MFU_U_A | reverse complement strand
GTTATCCAAAAGTGAATAATGCTGAATATTCTGCTAGTTTAACACATTATTCAGATAATTGCAGCAAAATTCAGTAAATCAATCAACAGGAGAATGCTCTATTTGTACAGCTTGTCCGTTAATTGTGGCTGACGTTCGACTGCGGTGTACAGTGCAGCCTCGAAGATATCGGTTGCATCCTCCCAGGTATAATGTATCACCGTGTCCAAAGCAGTCTCAGACATGGCCCGCCATTCGGCATCTGACAACTGACAAATCTGCTCGATCGCTTTTGCCATATCCTCTGGGTCTTCTGGTTTCACAAGTATTCCACCCCCGCCAGCGAGGAGTTCCGGAGCCGCGCCAGCAGGAGTGCCGATCACTGGAGTGCCACAAGCCATCGCTTCTAAAATTGGCAAGCCGAAGCCTTCGGTTTGGCTGGCAAACAGCCAAGCATCGCATTTGCTGTAAAGTTCTTTGAGTTCGTCTTGACTAGGTATCTTGTAATACTCAATATTATGCTGCAACAAATCCGGAGGAGCAGTTTCGCCGGAACCAAAGGCAACTAAACGAAGATTAGGGATTCTTTTGGCCGCTAGATTGAAAGCTTCAATGGCAAGAGCACAGCCTTTCCAAGGAGCTATAGAATAGTACATCCCGACTGTGGGAACTGACTGCTTGCCCCGCGGCTGCCCCGATCGCGATCGGGGGTCGTAAAACTGTGTGGTGTCAACAGTGGGAGGCACGAGAGATACAGACAAATTACCAAATTCATCCCTAGCCTTGTCTTCCAGCCACTTAGCGACGGCAATTTTGTGCATCGGCAGCCGCCAAGTTGCATCTACTCGAGCTTTTGGTGTGTAGTCAAAAGCCTCGTAGTGTTGGAGAAAATATACTTTCGCTCCTTTGCTGGGGGAGAGTTTAGACACCCACTCGGCAGTTTCCCACCAAGTAGCCATGATAATATCGGCATCAGGTACGTCCCTGTCGGTAATTGGACGGTAGGTTTCGGTAACTCGACTTTCGACATCTATACGGTCAAAGTGAGACGGCCCTCTCGCCTGAGCGGGTTCCCAACCCTTACCTCTGACCACAGAGCGCAATTGTTGCATTAAAGTTGGTCGTTCGTGAGGTGTAGAGACGATACATATTGTGTGTCCTCGCTGTTGGAGAATTTGTGTGTAGATAGACAAAACCCTCATGCCACCTGTAAGAGCAAGGGTAGGAAGGACAAAAGTAATTCTCATAGTATAGGTAGATGTGAAAGATCAAAACTGGTCGATCGAACTTCTCCATCCTAATCCATTCGCACTTACCAGTCTCTTTTTGGGTTTGGCGCAGGGTTTAGGTCAATGATCGAGGCGATCGTTACTTGATGTCGAGCCGGCCGTACTTTGTCGTCAGGGACTTTTGCCAATGACAAATCAGGAGATGTGTGAGGATTAGACAAGTCTAACCTTTAACAGCCTGAGCTTTCAAACATCCGTTGAACTCGGGTTGAGATTTTGGCCGGCAGTAACAGGAAACCAGTATTTGAGGTAGATGCGGTCAGAATTAGTGTCGAAACTGCTGGGTATAAAACAGGACACCGCCGATGTGAGTTTTACTAGAAGCACCCTACCAAACGATAATTGAGTTCCTACGCAGAATCCCGCGATCGCTGGCATCACTAGCGCAGAATTTCAAATTGCCGCTGTTAACATCAAAGCTTAACTTTTTCCGGCGCCGGTGGGAACCGCGCATGGTAATGGGCCCCGCACATAGTAGGGAGAACAGGAAACTATGTTAACTTCACGCTGTTGAGATTTCTCTACAGCAACTTTCAATCCTGCTTCAAAATGCTCCGTGGCATCTTTCCAAGAGTAATTGGTCACCTTAGCATAGGCGGCTTCCGACATGGCTTGCCACTGGGCATTCGACAAATGACACATAGATTCTATGGCTTTTGCCATTTCTTCGGGATCTTCTGGGCTTACAAGTATGCCAGTACCGCCGCTCAAAATTTCAGGAGCAGCGCCTGCTGTGGTACTGATGACGGGAGTGCGGCACGCCATCGCTTCGATAATTGGCAAGCCGAAGCCTTCAGAGCGACTCGCCAGCAGCCACGCATCGCATTTGCTGTAATAATCTTTGAGTTTGTCTTGGTCGGGTCTAATTACATACTCGGCATTGGCTGGTAGCGGCAATTCCGGGGATGGGGCCTCTGTACCGAAGGCAACCAGACGCAGGTTGGGAATTTTTTCAGCGGCTAGGGAAAAAGCTTTGAGTGCGATGTCGGTTCCTTTCCAGTAAATTGCAGAGTACATCATGCCAATGGTAGGAACCGATTGTTTGTGGCGAGGGCAGGCATAAAATTGCTTGGTGTCAACGCTCGGAGGAGCTGAGGAAACTTGGCGATCGCCATATTTAGTCCGAGCTAGGTCAACTAACCAGTCAGAGATCGTAATTTTGTGCATGGGTAGCTTCCAGGTTGCTTCGACTCTACCTTCAGGTAGATAGTCAAAAACTTCATGGTGCTGGATAAAATAAGCTTTAGCTCCTTTGCTCGGGGAGAGTTTTGCTACCCACTCGGCGGTTTCCCACCAGGTGGCAACTACTACGTCAGCGTCAGGCACATCTTTGTCTTCTATTGGGCGCGAGCGATCGATAATTTTGCTTTCTACACTGAGATTATCGAAAAATGATGGCTCATTTTCAGGTGTGGAAATCCAGCCCCTTCCCCGCAGCAGCGACTTGACTTGCTGGCGCAGACTCGCTTGCTCATGGGGTACAGAGATGACGAACACGGAGTGTCCTCGTTGTTTCAAGAGTTCTGCGAAAATAGATATTACTCGAATTCCACCAGTCAGACACAGAGTAGGAAGAACAAAGGTGATTTTCATGTTTAACTCCCGCTGAATAATCCGACTCGGTTTCGACGCTGCGATGAGCGCGCTTTGTGAGAGCCGACAGGAAAGAGGGGCGGGTGAATCTTAATTACCGCTTTCCCGGTGTGGGCATAGAATCAAACCTAGCGACTGTTCGCAACACCCCAGTATAGATCCACAATTTCGCTGTCATTCAATCTATAGTAATGATGGATTCGATTCACCAACAGTTCCCTGCGGGATATTTTTTCGGGTCTGCGAAAGTTACTTCTCAAGACAGATACGCGATCTAACATCAGCTTTTTTCGCCCCACACACGAAGCTCTACAACACTTCCTGCCTAACATAACATCATTTGCTGATCTTACCGACACAGAGTTACGGTTTACCGTAACTCTCCAAACTTTAGTGTTGGGGAAAGGTAGCCAGCGTAACAATATTCCGGAGATTGACAATCGCCGTCCGGAAAAATTTGTTATAAAATTCTATTAAATTAAATTATTAGTTATAAAATATTAATTCGCGATAGCTATCATCGCTAGAAATACTGATGCTTGACTGTGTGTTTTAAGTTACTATACGCTCTGTATCGCTTAAAAAATATATTATTTATTCTGAATTCAGAGATGTAATTTGCTCAAACACCTGCACGGACGCGAGCTGATTCTGAAAGGGAATCGCAGAAATCACAGTCATGGATAGGTTAATCAGGAAAAACTGGTTTTTTTTAACTATTGCTCGATCTTGTTGCCGTAAATGTCTTAAAAAACCGTTTGATGCGTCTGGACTGCTGAAAAAGGTAGGTTTGTCGATCGCTACAGAATATATAATTTGATTGGTATCAATTTAATTAACTGCCTGAGTTTTAAATTTTTTAATGGCAGGCGATCGCCTGAAAGTATCCCCAAAAGTGACTGCCACTTCTCCACCGAGTATGTAGCGTGCCCAACAGATGTCTAAGTAATTACCGTAAAATTCAAGTTCCCCCAATTACCTAACGATCGTGTAAATATCACAACAATTGTCATGGTGCAGTGATATAGATCGTGGCAACCTTGACTCTTAATTGGTAGCCGCAGCTTAGCGGTATGTATCAAGCGAGTTCGCTTACAAAAAAAATCCTGCTATGAAAAAATCATATTTCCTGAGTTGACGATTCCGAAGGACAATCGGTGTACTTTTGAGCGTTGTGGTGCCCAGGGTGGCAACGATATGGTTTGCCAGTTTTCACGCAGTAAAAATTATGCGATCGCCAGCGCAACAAAATCTCTAACTTTAAATAGATGTCTTCACACAAAGCATTTCTCGGTGGGAATACATGAACTTTCAATTGTTGTACAGCATCAGTCAAAATCCCAGCAGCGTCCAATACGGTTGAGTTAAGAGAGTCCCGCAGTCATAACGATTTGAAAAATAGACACTGAGATTGCTCTGGGGCGCGATCGCTGCGGACAAAAAGTGTTAGCCCAAGCGTATTGGGCTATAGTTTAATACGGTTCACTTAAGAAGATAATTGCTCAGCGCCCACCTGACTTAACCGAGAAATGTCATAGTCTCTGCGATTGCCGCGCTCGATCGCTCGCAATGACAAAAACGTTAAGTGAACCGTATTTGGCTATAGTTGCTAAAAAAGTGGCTAGTTAAAGAGGATTTGCCAAGCAATCATTGCGAGGGCTAAATCTGCGATCGCGTGGCTGATATAACTAGGCCACAGCGAACGGTAAGTTAGATAACAGTGCGACCAAATTATCCCGGCGGTGAAGACGGCGAATGAGCCTAAAATCACAGCGCGCCAGTCGCTGTAGGCTGCGATTACAAAAATGTGGTGGAGGGTGAAAAATAGTGAACTGAGAAATATGGCTGGTTTTCCTGGTATCAGAATCTGGCATTTGTTGCAGACAAACCACCGCCAAGTAAATTCTTCAATCAGCGAGTTAACTAGCACGAAATATGCTTCAACAATTAAGTAAATATTTTGGCTGTTGGTTCCCAATTGGCGAGCTTTTTCTTTGGCCGCTACAGGATCGATCCAGTGCTGGCCGAAAAGGCTGTAGATACCCACAATTACCGCAAACATGGCTATTCCCCAAATGGCTCCAGCCCGCAATTCTCGCCGCTTGGGGAGGGATAAATGCAGTTTTTGCCGATCGACTAAAACACACCAGGCGATCGGGAAAAGGAGCAACCAAAGTTGACACAAGGCTGATACTGTTTGTCCCCAGCTTCCGGGGGCAATATACAAGCCTGCTATTATACCAATACTCGCAGCGGGGACGAGCAGTGTGAGAGCTAAGAGTGCTGTTTTGCGATCGCCAATTTCCAGCATTTTTTACGCCACCTTTGAAAATTTGGATTGACATCAAAGGTAAAAGCTTGGCCGGTTCCCAGAGGTGATACCAGTTTTACAAAAATTTAACTTTAGCCAAACCTGAAATTCTGATGCCGTCAGTCATGCCCAATATAAAATATAAAATATAAAATAGTATGATTTTTGTGCCACTTATCAAAGTGGTGCGTCTTTGTGGCATCGGAAAATTGGTATAATGGCGATCGCACTTCCGATCCTAATCAGGAATTACTCTAAATTAACTCAGTTGTCGGCTTTTTGAAATCCGAGCGATCTTTCTATTTCGGGTTCAGCACCATTTTGCAGCCAATCAAGAGGTTTTTCTGCTATTTAGGCTGGATTTACCCATATAATATCTTTAAGCTCATCAACCTCTACTGCTACTTTAGCAAAACATTGTCTGACTTTGTTATCAAGTGAAATTACTGTGCGATCGGTAGCGATCGCAGCTTCCACCAACCGCAAATCTTTAACCATTATTTCCCGCTCTTTATCGCTTTCGGCAATCGATTCAACTTGAGACCACAAATTATCATCTACCGCGATATCGCAGGGGCATAGTTTCTTCTTTGCCACCATCCGGCGCAGCCATATACGAGCGGATTTTGATTGATGCTTGTTCCACTCATCTCTAATATCTGGAGTCATCACAACTCTGTGAGAAATATCCAACACAGCTTCGAGAAAATCGCGACAGTAAACAGATATGGGATAGGTTGCATCTTCTCCCCCAGCAGCACGCGCCACAGAAGCATCAATTACCAGGCGTTTAGAAACTTTGTCTGCCATGTTAATGCTTCCACAAAACAGCTTCGGCTGCATCCAAATAGCGGTTTTCTAGATGCAAAGAAACATCGCCCAAATCTTCAGGCCAATCTCCAAAAGCTCCCGTCTCGTCTAAATCGGCACTACTGACTTCTGTGACACCATCGTCGCGCCGTTTAAACCAGTGAAGTTTGACTAAATTAGGTAGTAGTTTACCCTCGGCAACTAACGATTGAACTGCTAAAAGCAGCAATTCACAGTGAGTTTCTAGAACTACTCGCACACCTCGATTTGCAGCATCAACTAATATCTCTGCTAAAGCAGCTTGAGCGCGAGGATGCAAGTGAATTTCCGGCTGTTCTAGGTAAACTAATTGTCCTGGTTCTGCTACAAGCAAGGCAACTAAAATAGGCAAAGTTTGCGATACCCCAAAGCCAACATCAGCAATACTAACCGTATCGATTGCACTCCCGCTGCGGGATAAACGACCTACCAGCAGTTCAATTTGTACGTCATTAATCTGTCTGGCTTCAACTTTCCAGTTGAGTCCCAGGAACTCTAAGGCTTGACCCAATTTTATCAGTCGATCGTCCTTGGTTTCTTGCCAGGAATTAACTATACTAGCAACATAATTTTCAAAAATTCCAGTAAATTCACTGCCAAATGCTGCGATATTATAGGTGCGTTCTGGATTGCCTCTCGATCCGGGAACATGAATTATCTGGCGAATATATTTTTGAAAGTTGATTGCCAAATGGGATGAATCAAAATGACTTTCACCAAGTCGTAAGTCTAAAAAACCTCGAACATTACTTACGCTCCATAGTGGCGGTTCTTCGTCAATATTGTCTAATAAAATATAGTAATTTTCCGCAAAGTTTTCTGGAAGAACCTCAATCACTTCTTGATGTCGCATTCCCGGATAAATAGTAATAATTTTATCATTGTCAGGAAAACAGTAAATTGCCTTGACAATTCTAATGCCAGGTTTTGGCTGCTTGCTGAAAACGTTTTTCAAAAAATTATCTCTCTCTAGATTAACCCTGACATAAAACTCATCGTTGTATTTTTCAGGTGACAGTTTAGACAATATCTGTTCTGCGGATGTAAACTTAACATTCGGCCCGTCAAGTTTCAAACCACCCGGATCGTAAGGGGCTTCTAGCGTTTGCTTCATCAGCAATAGCGGCTGCATAATGCTAGACTTACCAGAACTGTTGGCACCGGCTAAAATTGTCAGCGATCGCACTTCAATTTGGCACTCTTCATAAATAGACTTGTACCCGCATACTGCAATTTCACTAATTCCCGATACAGGCTCTTTGTTCTGTGTTGCAAAGGAAGTGGATTGAGTCATAATATTATGTTTGCATTGTCAGCTCTAAATACCATAATATTATAAGATAATCTTTAGTAGCTGTGTATTTTGGCCCAATGACGATCGCAATTGACTTTGGAACTAGCAACACCGTCGTCGCTCGCTGGAATCAAGCTCTCCAGCAGCCCGAAACCTTGAAATTGCCGGGATTGTCGGCAATCTCGGTTCAAAATCCACCCCTAATTCCCAGTTTACTCTACGTTGAGGACGCTGCTCAAAATAAAGTCATCCTCGGTCAGCAAGTCCGCGACAAAGGCCTCGATCTGAGTGGAGATTCTCGGTTTTTTCGCAATTTTAAGCGGGGAATTGGCACTTTTGTGCAGGGTTTTGTGCCGGAACTTGACGGGCAAATTGTTGATTTTGAACGAGTCGGTGAGTGGTATTTGAGCCAAATTGTGAACTCAATTCGCGAATTGCCTTTGTCGGTAGATTCTTTGGTTTTTACTGTGCCGGTAGATAGTTTTGAAGCTTACCGCCATTGGTTGGGTAAAGTTTCTGAATCTCTGCAAGTGGAACAGGTGCGGATGTTGGATGAGCCTACGGCGGCTGCTTTGGGTTACGGTTTGGCCGATCGCGAAATTCTATTAGTGATTGATTTCGGCGGCGGCACTCTCGATATTTCATTGGTACGCCTCGATGTTAATGCCAACAAAAAGCCTTTGGGGTTTTTGCTGAAATGGGGCGAAAAGTTGTTAGCTGAATCTTCTGCACAAAAGACAAAAGTTGCCAGGGTTTTGGCTAAAGCCGGACAAAATTTAGGCGGTTCTGATATTGATAATTGGTTGGTTGACTATTTTGTTAAAACGAAAAAGTTGGCAAAATCTCCGATTACGACGAGGTTGGCAGAAAGGTTAAAGATTCAGTTATCTTTGCTAAATAATGCGGTTGAGGTTTATTTTGATGATGAAAATTTTGAGAGTTACGAATTAGAATTAGACCGATCGGGCTTTGAATCTATCCTTGCCGAACATCAGTTTTTTGAGAACCTCGACGAGTGCATGAATCAAGTATTGCAGCAAGCGCGGCGCCAAGGCTTAGAAATTGGCGATATCAATGCAGTTTTGCTCGTTGGCGGTACTGTCCAAATTCCTGCGGTGCAGCGTTGGGTGCAGCAATATTTCGATCCGGCAAAAATTCGGTGCGACAAACCCTTTGAGGCGATCGCCCAAGGTGCTCTACAATTAAGTCAAGGCATAGAAATCAAAGATTTTCTCTATCACAGTTACGGCATTCGCTACTGGAACCGCCGCGACAATTGCCACAGTTGGCACAGTTTAATCAAATCCGGTCAGTCTTATCCGATGACCGAACCGGTAGAATTAGTCTTGGGAGCTTCTTTGGAAAATCAGCCCAGCATAGAATTAATTATCGGCGAATTGGGAGCGGAAACTGGTGGGACGGAGATCTATTTTGACGGCGACAGGCTAATTACTCGCCAACTCGCGGGCGAAAGATCCGTACAGCCGCTAAATGACAAAGACGGAGCTCGCAGTATCGCGCAATTGACGCCGCCTGGGTATCCGGGGAGCGATCGCATAAAAATCTTTTTCCGCGTTGACGAACAGCGCTTTTTGCGGATTACTGTGGAAGATTTGCTAACCAATGAAACTTTGTTAGAGGATAAACCAGTGGTGCAGTTAAGTTAAATATAGGACGTACGGTTGAAACCGCGTCTAGACAAAGGAAGTCCGCCTCCGCGGACTGAATGAAATCAAAAATTCCCACGCCCTTGAAGTGAATTTTGTCTCCATAAATGTAATTTTAACCGCTCACTCTTCAACCTGCGGAGGCAGGTTTTGTCTGTATAGACGCGGTTTCAACCGCCGTTTGATCTACGAACCTATTAGTTAAATTTCAGATTTGTGCACCACTACAGGCGTCCCCACCGAGGCCCAATTGAACAGCCATTTAGCGTGATTTACAGCTACATTTGTGCAGCCGTGAGTGACGGGATTTCCAAACAAATTGTGCCAGTAAGCGCCGTGAATTGCATTACCGCCATCGTAATACATTGTATAGGGAACGTCGGGCACGTCGTAGTCTTCCCCAGTCATTCTAGTAACGCGATATTTGGTTTGGATGGCAAAGGTTCCCGTGCGGGTGGGAGTCGATGATTTGCCGCTGGAAATAGTCACCGCATAAACGGGTGTATTTCCTTCCCAAGCTATGAGTTTTTGTCTTGACAAATCAATTTCAATCCAGCGCTGACTGGATTGCTGCAACTGCATGATTCTATTGGCAATTATGTTGCGCTGTTCGCCTGCAAATGCAGGAATTTGTCCGCCACAAAATGCAGCAACTGTTAGGGCGCAGGCAACACATAAAGTTCCTGCGCGACGCAAGTAAGTTGAGTTGATAATCATGTTTATTCCTCACACCCAAGACGATTTGATAGTTTTAGATTGAAAAATTGAAGAATTGGGAAACTTTCACACCTGGTACTATTTTAAATTGTAGATTATAGATTTTAAATTGGGAAAGAGGGCTTAACAAGTTGTTAAGTTTTGGGTGAGAGTTTTGGCAATTTCGACGATCGCCCGCCAATCTCGATTTTGCACTAAGTGTTTGGGAAATAAGTCTCCGGCTAAACCAACGGCGATCGCCCCAGCGTCAATAAATACCTTGGCATTTTCCAGCGTCACCCCGCCCGTGGGAATCAAAGGAATGTCGCCCAGAGGGCCTTGCAGGCTTTTCAGGTAAGCAGGGCCTCCCAAGCCTGCGATCGGAAAAACTTTCACGCAGGTAGCACCTGCTTGCCACGCCGTCATAATTTCTGTGGGAGAAAAAGCACCAGGGACGATCGGCACTCTCGCATCAACTGCTGCTTGAATCATGCCTACATCGGTGTGCGGAGTAAACAGGAATTGAGCCCCGCAATCTATGGCTTGCTGCAACTGTTCTAAGTGTAATAAAGTGCCAGTACCAATACTAAAATCTGGCAATTCTGAGCGGAGTTGCGAAATTAATTCAGCGGCTTTGTGGGTATTCCAGGTAATTTCAATAAATTGGATTCCTCCTGCTGCTACAGATTTTGCCATCTGCCAAGCGACTTCCTGTTCGGATGAACGGATCACGGCGATCGCTCGGTGTTTTTTTAGTAGTGTCAACCAAGATTGATGATTCATGCTAACTCATTCTGACTAGGATATAATTTTAGTACACATTACAAAATTCGATATATGCCAAACTACAATATGCGCGGCGTTCAATTTTTAATAGACAATGAAGGCAACAAAACCGCTGCAATTGTTGACCTCAAAGAACACAGCGAATTTTGGGTTGACGTGTTGGCTGAATGTGGCGAACCGACAGACTTTCAGTTTTTAGTTGACGGCCAAGGCGAAAAAATTGCGGTGCTGCTTGACTTCGAGAAGCACGGCGAACTCTGGGAGGATGTTTATGACTCTTTGACTATTGAATCTAGACAAGATGAACCAAGAGTTCCCTGGGAAGAAGTTAAGCGCCAGCTTGAGGAAAAGGGTATGTTGAATGTCTGATTACTTGGTCATTACTGCACGTTCGGCTCAAAAAGACCTGGACGCTCTGCCCGTTGAAATCAGCAGTCGCATTTATCCCCAGATAAATGCTTTAGCCAGTGTGCCCCGTCCCCCAGGCTGTCTCAAGTTAAAGGGGGAGAAAAACGGCTGGCGAATTCGGGTGGGCGATTACAGGGTAATATACACCATAGATGACGACAGCCGCACGATCGATATCAGTAAAGTGCGTCACCGGCGAGAAGTTTACCAAGGGTGATATCAAGTCCGGTTATATCGAAATGATGCAGTGCGATCGCCCGATCGCTACCCCTCTAATCGCTGATTCATTGGACATTTGTGGAAAAAGCATACATATATCCATCGTTGCGGTGGATTGATTTACAGTATTTATGACGTACTGGACTAACCTTGCCGAGTGGCGTTCTCATTTCAAAAACTCCGCTTTCTCTGACCGTCAGCCTGCCGACGTGAGTGCCTGCAAACCTCCCAGAGGGGAGAATCGCACTTACCATGTCGCCAGTCCCAAACCCAAAAAACGTTTTGCACCGCGTTCTGTGCTTGACAGGAAATCCGTATTTATTGGTTGTACACATTTGACGGCTGCCCCATCCTTTAGCTGCAATTAACAACGGTTGATCCGTTAAAACTTGCAGCACTTCTACATTTCCTACACAAGCTGCATCCAGCCAATGAGTTTTAGCTAGTCCTAAACGAGTCCGATTGTACTTTGTTCTACCTCCAGTTGAAACTTCTATGGGCAATCCTGTTTGTTTAAGTTGTTGGAACAATGCCCAGCCGGTTGAATTCACAGCAGTTGCATCTTTCAAAGGTTGTGAGGCCTGTTTCAAAATACGGGACAGGATGTCAGGCTTTTTGAACAAGAAATCCCGAATATCTTGATTGCCTTTGGCTTGGTTGCACCCACGGCAGGCTAGGGTAAGATTGGAAACGCGATCGCTTCCCCCTTTTGATTTGGGGTGGATATGTTCTACCTCAAAAGGTACGTTTTCAACACCGCAATAGGCGCACTTTCTCCCCCACTTCGCTAACAAGTATTCTTTGACTTCATAGCCCGCAAGTTCCCCTTGCTGATACTCTTTGCCGGATATTTCGGGATTCTGCATTGCAAGTAAGTCAAATTTAACTAACTCTTGGGATATGCCTGTAATTGCGACGTATCGACGGATGCGGTTGACCCAAGTCACGATGTTTTTCACCCTAGATTCTAAGCTTGGTGGCAACCATCCAGGTGCTCTTGTGCGGTTCAGAAAACGTGGTTTGCGGTAACGAGTTTTGCGGTTGCGACGATTGCGACGAAGGTTGCGACGTGACTCTAAGTCATTTTTAATTTGTTGCCCGCGATGGCTCAAATGAGCCCCCCAGAGAACTTTATTACCGCTAACGATCGCCAGCCCAGTAGTTTTAGAACCTGGATCAATTTTTAATTGAGTCGGTTGCGTTTTTGGGTGAGAAACCGCATATTTCAGAATAATTGTGAACGGGTAACGGAGATACACAGCAGCTTGGGCTAGTTTTAACAATCGTCTTGCTTGTCCTGGTGCTACTAGCTCAAGTGGTTGTTTGTTGGTATCTAAAACGAATACAAAGTTAGACATGAAAGTCCTCTGATTGCTCAGGTTATGTTTTCCTCGCCAATGTTTTGATGGCTTGTTGGGTTAGAGACACTGACTTAACCAAATACATCTGTTTAATCTCTAACGACAGAGCTACAAGCTGGAAAGCACCCGTAGGTGTCATCACCCTCAAAACGTAGTATTCAAGATACTTAGGCTGGCTATTTGTCCAGTGTATGAACTAGCTGTTGAGTCTTGTCCACTGTTTGGTGAATAGCATTGCACAATGAAATTAAACAGCCGATCGCACCACAAAAAAATCGGGGCGATTCCAGACAATACCAGAAGCACCCCAATTATCGATTTTAAGCTTTAGATTAAATCTAAAATCTAAAATCCAAAATCTAAAATCAATTAGGCAATTGTCGCCATCTTGACATCGCTATTAGCTAACAAATTTTGCAATTCATCAGCATCGACAGTTTCCTTGTCAACTAGCATATCTGCCAAGGCGTTCAGCACGTGGCGGTTGCCGACGAGCACGTCTTTAGCGCGCAGGTAAGCTTGCTCTACCAACAAGCGGACTTCATCATCGATCGTAGCTGCGGTTTCTTCAGAAAAGTCCCGTTCGGCCATGATATCGCGACCCATGAACATATTCCCTTGTTGGCGACCGAGAGCTACAGGGCCTAGCCGATCGCTCATTCCGAAGCGAGTTACCATTTGGCGTGCTACTCTTGCCACTTGTTGCAAGTCATTGGAAGCGCCAGTTGTGACTTCTTCTTCACCGAAGACAATCTCTTCAGCAATGCGGCCGCCCAAGGCTACCGCCATTTGATTTTGCAAGTAAGAGCGAGAATACAAGCCAGAATCCATGCGATCTTCGCTAGGTGTGAACCAAGTCAAACCACCAGCGCGGCCGCGGGGGATAATGCTGATTTTCTGTACGGGATCGTAGTCGGGCATCAGCGCACCGACTAAAGCGTGACCGGCTTCGTGGTAAGCTACTAAGGTTTTGCGTTTTTCGCTCATCACGCGGTCTTTCTTTTCGGGGCCGGCGAGGACGCGATCGATCGCATCGTTGACTTCATCCATCGAGACTTCGGTCAAATTGCGACGGGCTGCCAAAATTGCTGATTCGTTGAGCAAGTTAGCCAAATCCGCACCTGTGAAACCGGGTGTCCGGCGGGCGATTTTTTCCAAATCCACATCTTTTGACAAGGTTTTGCCGCGGGCGTGAACGTTAAGAATTTCGAGGCGGCCGGAGAAATCGGGGCGATCGACCACAACTTGGCGATCGAAGCGACCTGGACGTAGCAGCGCAGCATCCAGCACGTCGGGGCGGTTAGTAGCAGCAATCAAAATGATGCCAGTATTGCCTTCAAAACCGTCCATTTCGGTCAGTAACTGGTTCAGGGTTTGTTCCCGTTCATCGTTACCACCGCCCAAACCAGCTCCGCGCTGGCGGCCTACGGCGTCAATTTCATCAATAAATACGATACAAGGAGCGTTTGTTTTAGCTTGTTCAAACAAGTCGCGGACGCGGGAAGCACCGACACCGACGAACATTTCGACAAATTCCGAACCGGAAATGCTGAAGAAAGGAACACCTGCTTCTCCGGCGACTGCTTTGGCGAGCAAGGTTTTGCCTGTTCCGGGAGGGCCGACTAACAGCACGCCTTTGGGGATTTTAGCTCCGACTGCGGTGAAGCGATCGGCATTTTTCAGGAAGTCCACGACTTCAGCGAGTTCTAGCTTGGCTTGTTCGATGCCGGCTACGTCGCCGAAAGTCACCTGAGTTTGAGGCTCCATTTGGACTCTAGCTTTCGATTTGCCGAAGTTCATGGCTTGATTGCCGGGCCCGTTTTGGGCGCGCCGCACCAGGAAAAACAGTCCCACCAAGAGCAAAATCGGGAAGAACAGGCTGCTGAGGGCTTTTACCCAGAAGCCTTCGTCGTTTTGGGGCAGAACTGAAATATCTACCTTATTTTTGGTCAGGATGTTAATCAGTTCGGGGTCGTTAGGCAGGTTGACAATTACCTTGCTGCCGTCCTGAGCCGTTACGAGAGCTTTACTGCGATCGGAACTGATATTTATTTTGTCTACTCTGTTGCCTTCGACTTCCTGAATGAATTGACTGTACTTCCAAACTTCCCTACTTGGGGGCTGTTTGTCAAAAAATGCAGTGGCTAGGGCAATGACTACAATAGCCAGCAGTGCGTACAGTCCAGCGTTTCTCCAGCGTTTATTCACCGAGGTCGATCCTCCTAATTATTTAGTCCCTGTGATTTGGGAATTTTTATTTATGTTCATCAATCTTAACGTATTTGTAACTTGTTTTTGTGTTGTCAGGAATCCCGGCAAGGGCGATCGCTCGTCTGAGGTCGTGGAAACCGAATGTTCCTTCACTGCGTCAGGAGATGGGAGTATTTTACTAAAGAGTCACATATAGCATAAATTAAAACTTGTCAAGCCTTTAGTCGAAGTAATCTTGAGGGGGCGGACTCCTGATAAGATCAGTCCTGGACGCACGGGTGGCCAGAAACCGGGTTTTTTTACGAAAATCCTTCGTTGGAGTCGCGAGATTAGGCAAAAAACCCGGTTTCTTTGGTAGGAATACGTCCAGGACTAAAGATATCTGAGTCAGGGCTGCATTGGTGTAGGATGTTCCTGTTTATTCACTCTTCATATATAACGATCGACCGTTGAGGAACCGTCCGAAGATTTCAAGCCTCAGGATTAAAACAGTCTAGCCTACCCATTGCCATCACTTTGCAAGATTAAAAATTGAGTTAAGAGCTAGAGATATTCGGCATTCCAATACAGACAGTCACTTGAATAACCTTGTAAGTTTAGATAATCAAAATGAAGTGCAATATTTGTGATTTTCCAACAAACAGCTTGGCTGCGGCAACGGTACTAAAAAAATATAACGTTGAGTATTTTCAATGCTCAAATTGTGGATTTGTTCAAACCGAGGAACCGTACTGGCTTGAGGAGGCTTATTCAGAAGCCATAGCTAGCAGCGACGTGGGAATGTTATCGAGAAGCACGATGTTCTCCACCGCAGCCAATAATATTATTTTTAATTTGTTTAATCACCGCGCTAATTTTTTAGACTACGGGGGCGGCTACGGTGTATTTGTTCGGATGATGAGAGATTTAGGATTTGATTTTTCATGGCATGATAAATATTGCAAAAATATATTTGCACAAGGCTTTGAAGCCGAGGCAAACAGCAGCTACCCCTACGAATTAGTCACAGCATTTGAAGTATTTGAGCATTTTGTTAACCCGCTGTCGGAGATCGAAAAAATCTTCAAATATTCTCGCAATATTTTATTCAGTACCAGATTGCTGCCAGCCAACAATCCCCAGCCCAGCGAATGGTGGTACTATGCCCTAGATGAAGGTCAGCACATTTCTATTTATACCACCAAGGCACTGTCTATAATTGCCGAAAAATTCAATTTAATTTTTTACTCTAACGGCGATTCTTTGCACCTCTTGACAGAAAAGGAAATCCCGCATCAACTTTTTCAAAGCTTATCATATTGCCAAGAGCCGGAATTAAAAAAAGCCTCATTACTCCAACATGATTACGAGGCAGCTTTGAGAAAAATTGCAGACACAGAGAAACGCAAATTAATGAAAAATCCAGCAGCCGTATCTCCTGAAAATTTAAAAAAGATTGTGATTGACGGCGTATTTTATCAGCTTAACAGCACCGGCATTGGTCGCGTCTGGACATCGCTGCTAGAAAACTGGGCAGAAAATGGTTTTGCTAAACAAATTCTAGTTCTTGACAGAGCGGGAACCGCCCCCAAAATTCCCGGCATCCAGTACCGGAATGTAGCCCGCTACGACTACAGCCAAACCGATGCAGACCGCCAAATGCTACAGCAAATCTGCGATGAAGAAAAAGCCGATTTATTTATTTCTACTTATTATACAACGCCTTTGTCAACGCGATCGGTATTCATGGCCTATGACATGATTCCCGAGTTGATGGGACAAAATCTTGCTCATTCCGAGTGGAGAGAAAAGCATTCCGGTATCCGCCACGCCTCAGCCTACATAGCTATTTCAGCAAATACAGCCCGCGATTTAGTTAAGGTTTTTCCGCAGATATCCTCAGCTTCTGTAGCTGTAGCGCACTGCGGAATAGACGCCAATTTCTCGCCAGCCGATAGAGAAGAAATCGCAGGTTTTAAGTCAAAGTACGGCATTGCTAAACCCTATTTTCTTTTGGTAGGCGAGAGGGTAGGCTGGCATGGTTACAAGAATGGGATATTATTCTTCAAAGCCTTTTCTCAACTTGCCAATAAGTTTGACTTTGATCTAGTCTGCACAGGCGGCAAACCTGTATTAGAACCCGATCTGCAATTGTATTGTTCTGGAATCACTGTCCGCACGCTGCAACTAAGCGATAGCGAATTGAGAGTTGCTTATTCGGGTGCTGCGGTATTAGTTTATCCGTCGAAATATGAAGGCTTTGGATTGCCAGTCGTCGAAGCCATGGCTTGCGGTTGTCCAGTCATCACTTGTCCAAACGGTTCGATTCCAGAAGTAGCAGGAAAAGCAGCGGTTTATGTAGATGGCGATGATGTCAGCGGGCTTGTCAATGCTTTGCGGGAAATACAGAAGCCTGCTGTCCGCAACTCATTAATTGCGGCGGGGTTAGAGCAAGCTAAGAAGTTTTCCTGGTCGAAAATGGCTGCAACTGTTAGCTCAGTTTTGGTTCAAGTAGCTGAGCGTTCCCTTCAACCGCAAGCCCATCCAGCCTTACAGAGCGAATTATCGAATTATGACACATCGCAGCCTGTCCCGTCAGCTTTCAAAGTATCTGCGATCGTTTCTACCTACAATTCCGAAAAATTTATTCGCGGCTGCTTGCAAGACTTGGTAGATCAAACGCTGTACAAACAAGGCGAACTGGAAATCATTGTAATTAACAGCAACTCCGAACAGAACGAAGGAGAAATTGCACGGGAGTTTCAATCGAGATATCCCAACATAATTTATTGCCGGATACCACAGCGAGAAACAATTTATGCAGCTTGGAATCGAGGAATCGAGATGTCGCGCGGCAGATACATTACTAATGCGAACGCCGACGACAGACACCGCCCCGACGCATTGGAAATCATGGCTAATTATTTGGACTCGCAACCAAAAACTGCTCTGGTTTACGGCGATCAATTAATTACGAATGTTGTTAATGATACCTGGGTTGCGACGCAAGCTCAAACGCGGTGGAATTGGCCGGACTTTTCCTATGGGGAACTGGAACGACGCTGCATCATGGGTTCTGCGCCAATGTGGAGAAAATCGCTACACGAAAAACACGGCTATTTCCGAGCAGAATTGACGGCGGCTGGCGATTACGAATTTTGGTTGCGGGTGGGAAAAACCGAAAATATGTTCCGCATCCCGGAAATAATTGGGCTTTACTACCACAACGAGCAAGGTTTAGAACATGGTTCAGGGCGATCGCAACAAGAAACGCTTAAGATATGGAATGAATACGGCATCATCCGCCGAGGTATTAAACCCGCCACTACCCTCCCCGTTGCAATCTCTCCGTCACAGCTAAACGCCATGCCCTACCGCACCCCCGAACCAGCACTCGTCAGCATCATCATCCCCTGCTACAACCACGCCAATCTACTCAGAGAAGCTGTTGAAAGTGTTGCCAATCAAACCTATCAAAATTGGGAGTGCATCATTGTCAACGACGGTAGCACCGATGATACCAGCAACTTCGCAAATTATTTAATTCAATTGTATCCTCAAAAAGCGCTGCGCCTCATCGACAAACCCAACACGGGGCCCGCTGATTCCAGAAATGTTGGCGTTCAGAATTCCTCAGGAAAATTCATTTTATTCCTAGATGCTGATGATAAAATTCATCCCAAATTTCTGGAGGAGTGCGTTGAAGTTTTATCAGCGAAACCGGAGGTGGGTTTTGTCTATACAGATGTGCAGCACTTCGGCGCCAACTGCGATTTAGTTATCCACGGTGACTTTGACCCCAATAAATTTTTGAGAGACAATCAAGCCCCCGCTACTTCTTTATTTAGAAGAGAAATTTACGAGCAAGTAGGCGGCTTGAAAAAAGTGATGAAGCTGGGATGCGAAGATTGGGAATTTTGGATTTCTGCCTATGAAAAAGGCTGGTTAGGCGATCGTTTACCTCAGCCTTACCTCTACTACAGGCAACACGGCGACGGCTCTAGCAGAACCCAAAAAATGGCGGGAGAACGCGAAAAGTTAGACTTGATGAGGGCTACAATTGTTCGCCTGCACTCTCAACTTTACAAACCAGAAGAAGTGCGTTGGTCAGAAAAAGTTTTGCAACAACACGGTAACTTAATTGCTGATGAATTAGCTCAGCTTAATAAACCCGAACAGTTTTTAGCTTCCCTTCCTCAATACCTGGGAGAGTATCAAAAAGACCAAACGAATCAAGTTGCTCTCGCTCACATCCGCCACAGCCGCCGACAACTTGCCGATTATTTTGTGAATCTGCCCCCAGAGCAACTAGAAACGGCCTACTCCGGTGAGGCAGGTAAGGCACATCAAATGCTGGTTAACAGCACTATCAAATATGAAGCGACAACAGATACTGAACAGAGTTTAATCGGTCAACTAGAAACACATCTATCCCAGGGAATGAAAACTCTGAAAGATGTTGGCTACTTACTAGCAGCCTCTCTCTACCGTCGTGCCGATCAGTTATTGCTAAAGTATGAAAATGCAGCTATACCCAATTGGTTTGTTAACGACTATCTCAAGTTTATGTTTACCGCGCCGACGCTCTTTCAAGAACTAGGAGAGGCTGACAATTATTGCCGCTACGTTCAGGGATGGGTTAGTTACGTGCACCGCAATATATTCCAAAACCAAAATTCACAAATTTGGCAGGAAATTGCCTGGTTTTTCACTCAAACCGCTAACTTTATTCCTTTGTATTTCAATAGCGAAAATCTCAAGCAAGTCTACACCAAACGGGCAGAAATTATTGAATTTGCGATGAAAAATCGCGGGGCTGCCATTGATTGCATTTTTCCGGCAAGGCCTGCAAACAGACAGAAAATTCGCGTCGGAGTTCTGACTAAGCATTTCGGGGCGATGACGGAAACTTTCGCGACTTTGCCTGCTTTTGAATATCTCAACCGAGATCAGTTTGAAATTATTTTGTATGCTATCAATCTGGATGGCAATAAACTAGAACAGTATTGCCAGAGTCGGGCTGACAGGCTGGTGCAATTGCCGAGTGATTTGCCAAGTCAAGTTCAGGCTATCCGCGCTGATGACTTAGATATTTTGTTGGTTGCTACGAATATTACTGCTGTCACTCATCCGATTAGTTTACTGGCGCAGCATCGATTGGCGCGGGTACAAACTACTTGTTTTAATTCTCCTGTGACTACGGGAATGCGCCACGTTGACTATTATATTGCTGGCAAGTTGATGGAACCTGGCATTGAGGGATGCGCGCATTATCGCGAGGAATTAGCCACTGTTGACGGCTTGGGTTGCTGTTTTAGCTATACCCTCGAACCCTATACTCCTAATGTTCAACTGACTAGAAATAGCCTGGGGATTTCTGAGGAATCGGTTGTGTTTATTTCCAGCGCTAATTTGTATAAGTTGGTGCCGGAGTTAAGGGAAACTTGGGCGAAGATTCTGGCGGCTGTTCCTAATTCTCTGCTGTTTTTAATGCCTTTTGGCCCTAGCTGGACTAATTATTATCCTGGGGCGGCTTTTGTGAATAATATGCAAGGCATTTTTGCGAAGTATGGGATTGATAGTAAGCGTTTGCGGGTGTTGAAGGCTTTTCCTAACCGTGCGGATGTTAAGGAAGTTTTGAAGTTGGGTAATGTTTATTTGGATTCTTACCCCTATGCGGGGACTACTTCTCTTGTCGATCCTCTGGAGGTGGGATTACCGACTGTTGTTCGGGATGGTGATACTTTACGATCGCGCATGGGAGCAGCAGTGGTACGATCGCTCTTGATGCCCGATTTAATCGCCAGTGACGAGGCATCCTACATTCAGCTAGCCGTCAATCTCGCCACAAACCCGCAACTGCGGCAGCAAAAACGCCAGGAAATTCAGGAAAAAATGCAGGGCAATCCCGCCTGTTTTGACAGTGTTGCATACTCGGGGGCGATCGCGAAACTATTCCAAGAACTCTTTAGCAACTGGCAAGCCAGCCACCTAGAAGCCTCCCGCAGCTTACAGGATAGCATTCCCAAACAGCCAGACTTGGGCGATAAACTCTTGCATAACGTCCAGCTTTACCAAAGAAACTCATCAAACATCTCAGCAATATCCGAACTCCGCCAAATCCGCAAACAAATCGCTGATTTCTGGCTAAATGTTCCCACCGAAAACCTAGAAGCCACCTATAAAAGTGCTGACGGTAAAAGCTATCAAATGCTGCTGCATAGCTACTTTCAACATCAAGCGATGATGGAAGGCGAACAAATATTTTTGCAGCAACTAACCCAGATTAGCAAAGGATTAGTCCATCCTAAAGCTGTCAACGCCTTGCTCGCAGCAATGCTATATTTCCCGCCGGGAACCATGCGGATTCCCGACGCTCGCAACCGCTTGCCGCACTGGTTAATCGGCGATTACGAACAAGTTTTTGAAACAGAAGATACCGTCGAGAATGAGTCAAGTTCTGACTTACTCGCTCAATACATTCAATCCCCGCAATTTGCAAATCAACTATTAGGATGCGTCAATCTTTACCGGATCGATCCGTCAGACGAATCGGTAGTTTTGGAACTCCGCCAAATCCGCAAACAACTGGCTGATTTTTGGCTAATTGTTCCCACAGAAAAACTAGAAAATGTTTACCGAGGGGAAGTTCGCAAAGCATATCAAGCAATACTTAGCTGCGGCTTGCAAGCCAAATCAATGACTGAAGCCGAACACAACTTTTTGCAGCAAGTAACCGAAATTAGCAAAGGGTTAGTGCATCCTCAAGCTATCAATGCTTTGCTGGGTGGAATGCTGTACTTTGTACCAGGAAAAATGCGGGTTTCCGACGCTCGCACCCGCTTGCCACACTGGTTGATTGACGATTACGAAAAAATCTTTGAAATCCCATTCGCGGACAATCAACAAACGATTGTCAACCAAGATTATCTCCCGCAGTTTCTCAATC
Source organism: Microcoleus sp. PH2017_28_MFU_U_A (assembly GCF_020738035.1). NCBI lineage: Bacteria > Bacillati > Cyanobacteriota > Cyanophyceae > Oscillatoriales > Microcoleaceae > Microcoleus > Microcoleus sp. PH2017_28_MFU_U_A. The sequence continues at coordinate 40,699 of NZ_JAEQCX010000028.1, read as the reverse complement.
AATTAACTGCTGCTGTGAATCTTTATGAAATTGACCCGACGGCGGAAATGGTAATAGCAGATTTGCGGGAAATTCGCAAGCAAATTGCTGATGTGTGGCTGAAGGTTTCCGGCGAACAACTTGAACTTTTGTACCGGAGCGATTTAGGTAAAGGTTACAAGGCAATGCTCGGGAGCGGGTTTATTAACGAGCCGCTTACTGATACTGAACGTGCTGTTTTGAATTCGTTGGTGGGTGAGTTGAGTAAAGGGTTTGGAATGCCTCAGGCTGTGAATTATTTGTTGGCGGCGAGGCTGTTTTGTCGCGCTGGACAGTTGCAAGTTCAGGATGCGGATAGTTGTTTGCCTGAATGGTTGTTTGAGGATTACGAGCAGTTTGTTGGGGGTGCGATCGAGCTTGCTGTGAAGTAAACGGCTCTACAGCAGATTGCAGGTGCATGGAGTACAATTTAAATCTTAAGCACCTGCGAAACTCGTTGACAAACTGTCGCTGCTGCACTAAAACCCTAACCAACCTCGGAGAGATTTCTCCAGTCGCTCAGCATCAGAATCTGCTAATTTGCCAATCGTTCTTACAACTAAGCTTTCATGTACTGTATACAAACCTCGCTTGACTGCTGTAGCCACATTTAACCCTGCTATTGACCATTCAGCGAGTACGAACTCACCCTCAATTAAGGATGCAGTTTTGCTTGTCAATGGCACAATCATAATGTCTTGAGATACGTGTGGCGCACTCAAAACAATTGCTGGTCTTACCTTAGAACTAGACAAGTCTGAAAAGGGATATCTAACCAAAATTATGTCATTTTTAGAGTAGCTGGGCATAGACATCATCCTCAGTATTATCCCAAACTGTATCTAGTGATGTTTGACTGGCTTGAAGCCAAAACTCAGCTTCTTCATCAGGTAAAACTGTTACTAATACTTTTGCCCCTTCGGGTAACTCTGATAACTCCAGCAGTTCAATTTTCCCTTGTCGAACAGTAGCCCAAAGTGTTTTTAGCATATCCACCTCATAAACTGTGCTTTATGCAATTTGCAGATTTCTGGTAGGTTGTCGCACTGAGCGACTAATTACAACCTAACACACATAGATCGAGGAAGTATTTAAGCCTGATTTAGGATTAATTCAAGACGAGTTCTGGATGTTGCGGCTCAAACAAAGGGCGAGTTACCTGACGCAGCAGCACTGTTTCTAAACTACCTTCTACTACATCTGCTGCTTCTATTTCTAATTCGCCCCACAAAAATCGATCGCCTTTATTTGGTATTTTACCGAAATTGTGGATCGCGAATCCGGCGATTGTTTGGTACGCTTGGTTGGTTGGCAGGTTTAACCCGAGTTTTTCGTTAACTGCTGTTACTTCCCAGACGCCGGAAATTATGGCTGAATGAGCATCTTTTTGAACGAGAGTTGCTTCGGAAGCTGGTAGCAGCGATTCTGACTGTTTACTGGTAATCCAACCTGTCAGCAGCCGCACCGTACCGTTGAGAATTGCTAGCAGCGGCCAGAGTATTTTCGAGCAGATTTCGAGGGCGGGCATCAGTAACAAAGCTGTGCGTTCTGGGGCGTGGGTTGCTAATACTTTGGGGATGAGTTCTCCTAATACTATCTCGATGTATGTAACGAAGATGAAAGCTACGGGAACTGCGATCGAATGCGCCGTCAGCATCGCGGGAAAATGACCGATCGGCAATTTGTCGATCCAGGGCTCGATCCAGTGTACAGTCGCACCCTCGCCCAACCATCCCAACAGCAGACTTCCGGCTGTTGTGCCTGTTTGAGTCACCGACAGGTAATGCGGTATGTTGTTCTGCGCTTGATGGACGAGTTCGGCGGTTTTCGCGTTTGGGCGATCGCGCAACTGGGCGAGTTGGCGGATTTGATGGCGATCGGCTGATACTAATGCTAGTTCTGACGCCACAAAAAACGCGATTAAAAGTGTTAAGCCCAGCAACATTGCTAATCTCAGCAGTGTTTCGGCGACTTCTATTTCCAGACAAGTAAGGTTATTCAAGATAGATATCTAATCTGATAGATGTTTAGGTTAATCATTTCATCTTAGCTTGCAATTCAGATAGATTGACGGCTCCACATATCGGATATCCGCACTACGGGTCTTCGTAAGGTGTGCATTGCACACCCTACAAATAGATAAAAAAAGCAATTTGCCATCCATAAATCTATCTTCTGGCCGACGAGAAAAAACTCATAACATATTACAATGCCTTTGTGAAGCATAAGTATAAGGAAACCAAAGGTAGTGAACTTAAAAACAGTCATATCGCTGCTAAAACAAACTTTTACTGAATGGCAAGAAGATAAAGCACCAACCCTAGCCGCCGCCCTAGCCTATTACACAGTTTTTTCCCTCGCCCCGCTGCTAATTATCGTAATTGCGATCGTCGGTTTAGTCTTTGGTGCAGACGCAGCCCAAGGTCAAATCGTCGCCCAACTCCAAAGTTTAATCGGCAAAGATGGCGCTCAAACTGTCCAAGAACTAATCCTTAAAGCTTCCGAACCCAAGTCGGGAATGATTGCTACTATAGTTGGTCTCGCTACACTTTTGTGGGGCGCTTCCAATGTATTTACTAACCTCAAAGAAGCTCTCAATACTATTTGGAATGTTTCACCGCCTCCGGGACGCGGCATTTGGGGATTTTTGCAAGACCGCGTATTGTCTTTTGCGATGATTTTAGGCATCGGTTTTTTACTGCTAGTATCTTTAGTCCTTAGCGCCATTTTAGCTGCCGTCAGCTATTGGTTGAACGGCTGGTTGCAGTTACCTGTTGGTATTTGGCAGATTGTGGACTTTGCTATCTCGTTTGGCGTAGTTACGCTGCTTTTTGCCTTAATTTACAAACTTTTGCCCGATGTCGATCTTGCCTGGAATGATGTTTGGATCGGCGCCGCCATCACCTCAATGCTGTTTACGATCGGCAAATCCCTAATAGGAGTTTACCTGGGAGGTAGCGGTATTGCCTCTACCTACGGTGCTGCGGGATCGTTCGTAATTATCCTGCTTTGGATTAATTATTCCGCTCAAATTCTGTTCTTAGGTGCCGAGTTTACCCAAGTTTGGGCTAACCGATACGGCTCTCGAATGCGAGGTTCGCGAAATAATACCCTGCACAGCGAAAAGGGGGAATCCTCCACACGCAAACATCGAAAAAATTCTTAACATTTGACAATTGGGAAATTTGAGGTTAAAGTCTATCCCCGGCTTTGATAAAAGCAAGAGCGAAGCAGCCAGAAAGCGGAAGGCGGAAGGAAATAAAAATTTTGAAGGCAATAATTTATCTTTCTCTTCGAGCGCCATGTCAAATTCTGTCTTTGGGAAGATTTACTTCTGCTTTCTCCACAGTTCAAATTATTTATCGCGACAGGTGAAAATTTTACCTCCGACTGACTGGATCGGCTCGAACAGCAAGCTGAAAGCTGGTTCGAGTTTGACAACTGCTCAAATCCGGGAAATTATCTTCACCCTCGTTCATTTCCATTTAGATTATCTAGAGTTTTAGCTGCTGCTGGTCTCTGTCAGCAGAAGGAAGTCGTTTGTCAATTTTTCCAGTGAAATTATCCCTGAGGGATGATTTATCGATCGCCTATTTTGACTTTAATAACAATTAGCAGCTACATTTCATTCCCCGCGCAGTAGCCAAAATCGCACATTAATCGGCTTTCAACAGTTGACAGTTGACAGTTGACAGTTGACAGTTGACCCCAAGAGAGCAACGTCTACCTAAAAGGAAAAGGATTGGAGTAATGAATAGTCTGATTTTAATTTCTCCCTCACTCGTGTTCCGGCTTTCAACCAATTCTTTCTGGTAAGTTTTTTTAAATTTTGGTAAACAATCATGATTTCATTAACAAAAAAACGCATCGCCCTGATCTCGGTACACGGCGATCCGGCTGTGGAAATTGGCAAAGAAGAAGCGGGCGGGCAAAACGTTTACGTGCGTCAAGTAGGAGAATCTTTGGCGAAACAAGGATGGCAAGTTGATATGTTCACCCGCTCATCCGATCGCGAACAAGCAAGTATTGTCCAGCACAGCCCCAATTGCCGGACAATTCGCCTCGTAGCAGGGCCGCAAGAATTTATTCCCCGCGATGCACTTTACGGATATTTGCCAATTTTTGTTCGCGAATTTCAGAAGTTTCAGTTAGAGTCAGGCTTTCAATATCCCTTAGTTCACACGAATTACTGGCTGTCTTCTTGGGTGGGAATGGCGTTGAAAAAATCGCAACCCCTGCGACAAGTTCATACTTACCATTCTTTGGCAGCAGTAAAATATAAGTCGGTTTCGACAATTCCGATGATTGCCAAAACCAGGCTGCACGTGGAAAAAACTCTTCTGGAAACAGCCGATCGCGTGGTGGCTACCAGTCCCCAAGAAAAAGAGCACATGAGGTCTCTGGTGTCCTCAAAAGGCAATATAGACATCATTCCCTGCGGTACCGACACTCAGCAGTTTGGGTCGATCGCGCGATCGGAGGCCCGCCGCCAGTTGGGAATAGCGCCAGAAACCAAAGTGGTGTTGTACGTCGGCCGTTTCGACCTCCGCAAGGGCATCGAAACCTTAGTCCGCGCCGTCAGTCTGTCAGCACTGCGAGGCAAAGGGGATTTAAAACTGATCGTTGGCGGTGGCTGGCGCGAGGGGGAATGCGACGGAAAAGAGCGCGATCGTATCGGCAGCATCGTTGAAGAATTAGGCTTAAGCGACATTACCAGCTTTCCGGGCGGCTTGAGCCGAGACATTCTCCCCGCCTACTACGCAGCCGCCGATGTCTGCGTCGTTCCCAGCCACTACGAACCCTTCGGTTTAGTCGCCATTGAAGCGATGGCCTGCCGCACGCCCGTAGTCGCCTCCGACGTGGGAGGGCTGAAATATACCGTAGTGCCGCGAGAAACCGGTTTGCTGGCGCCGCCGAAAAATGAAGCAGCCTTTGCAAGTGCGATCGATCGGCTGTTAGTTGACTCAGTATGGCGCCAGCAACTCGGACAAGCAGGCAGAATGCGCGTCCAAGCCAATTTCAGTTGGGACGGTGTGGCCTCCCAACTCGGTCAACTTTACACTCAACTGCTCGAAAAAGCGGCGATGAAACTTGACCCCGTGAGCGCTTAGTAGTATCACTTAGTATGGTTGAAGCCTGTTTCCCTCGATCCCTATCCATCTCATCTATAAACTGGGAACCTTCAACTAGAAGTGATATGAGGAGGTACTCTTGTACGCATCAGAACATCTGGGAAGACATCTGCTTCGTATGTCCGACCAAGAGCTAATTCGTCTGTGGGTAAACCGCAAATCTACCCCCAGCAAGCGCTTTAGCTGGCAGGCCGCCAACGGTTTTCAACTGTTTGTAGAAAAACCTTTGGCAGAAGTGACTCTGACAGATATCCAGACTTTCGCCGCAGCGATGAGGGCTCGCAAAGTTCCACCCCGTTTCTACAAGCAAACCTTGCTAGCTCTAAAATCGCTGTTCGCCTTCGGCCAGCAAACCGGAATCTTGCCCGCAGCTATCCCCCTCTACGCGTGGCCGGTGCGAGAGCACAGCCAGCAGTCCAAACGACTCCGTTTGAGGCTGGGGTGGGGTTTGTGCATTTGTTTGTGCTTTTTTTTGGGTAGAATGACCCCAAAACTTTGGGGGCAAACAGTCTCGGCAGAAATGTCGCCACCTCCAAAACGCCTGACTGCCTCGGCAGAAAGCTCGCCGGCTTCAGCATCAGAAGCGTTGCCGAAAGTTGCAACTGACGAGCCACCAGACAAAGGAGATCGGAACGACGATAACGAGGATAATATTGAGCGCGATCGGGTAAAAGCATTTCTCGACACCATCGCCAGCGCCGAAGGCACCGCTGCTGCCGATGGCTACCACACCCAGTACACAGGAACCAAATTTGCCAGTTTCAGCGACCATCCCAGGGAAATGAGATGCGGCCGCCGCTACGGCAAAAAACTCTGTTCCGACGCTGCGGGGCGGTATCAGTTTCTCAGCACAACTTGGGACAGATTCGCCAAAAAATTCGGTGTCAAGGATTTCAGTCCAGAAAATCAAGACCTAATGGCTATAGAGTTAATTCGAGAACGAGGTGCATTAGAAGATATAAAAGCGGGTCGATTGGAGCCAGCAGTCAGAAAACTCGCTTACATCTGGCCTTCTTTTCGGCGTTTTGGCGGTTCCGTGGACTCGTCGCTGCCCAAACTCGAAAAAATGTACCTGCACAATTTAGGGATTTATCGCCCAGAATTGGTTGTTAGCAATTAGTTGACAGTCCGAGGACGAGTTGGAATTTGCGATTTTGGATAAAATTTTGAGTTCCAAAATTCAAATTTGGGGAGTTATGGGTGATGTCTATTTTTGGGGAAACTAGAGGGAAGAATGAGCAATTCCCATTACCTATTATCAATATAATTTATCTGTCAACTGTCAACTGTCAACTGTCAACTGTCAACTGTTTAAGCTAATTTTCCATCTTCCATGTTAACGATGCGATCGGCAATATCCAAAATTCGGTTATCGTGGGTCACTAACAAAATAGTACAACCTTGCTCTTTAGCAAGTTTCTGCATCAAATTGACCACTTCGCGCCCGGATTTGCTGTCCAGGGCGGCTGTCGGTTCATCAGCTAAGACAATTTGCGGGCGACTAACTAAGGCACGGGCGATCGCAATTCTTTGTTTTTGTCCGCCCGACAAGTCATCGGGATAATAGTTCAGCCTATCTTCTAGTCCTACTAATTCTAGCATTTGCCCAGAGCGATCGCGCATTTCGACACGGGACAAATTGCCGTGAACTTCCAAACCCATTTGGACATTTTGCAGCGCCGTCAAACTGCGGTGCAAGTTGTGGGCTTGGAAAATATAGCCAATGTTACGCCGCGTCTTTACTAATTTATCTTGGCTGGCATTGCACATCTCTTGACCGAGAATTTTCAGACTGCCAGATTGACCCGATCGCAATCCGCCAATCAATGTCAAAAGCGTGGTTTTTCCCGAACCGGAAGGCCCGGTCATCAGGACAATTTCACCTGCATATATTTCTAGGTTGATATCAAAAAGTACCTGTTTTTGCAGTTGACCTTGACCAAAGTAGTGGTCGAGTTTGTGCATGGAAATTACAGGCTCGGAAATCTGTAGGTTGGTGGTTGTGGGGTTAACAAGAGTGGATTTCATAAGTTAAGGATTCGGATTTTTTTAACCACAGAGGGCGCAGAGAACACAGAGAAAGATCAGAGAGAGATGAATAATTGGGATTAAAAAATGTCGGCGGGGTCGGCTGCTTGCAGTTTACGAGTGGCAATAGCTCCTGAAATACTGCACATAACCATGTTCAAAATTAATACTGCTAATGCTCGACCTATGGTCATGTATAAGGGTAAATTTGTAGCTTGACGAGTCACATGATATAGTGCTACAGAGACTCCTACTCCAGGTAAAAAACCGAGGACAGAAAGAATAATAGCTTCTTCAAAAACAATGCCGAGCAAGTAAATATTGCGGTAGCCCATTGCTTTGAAAGTAGCGTATTCTGCCATATGGTCGCTGACATCGGTTGACAGAACTTGATAAACGATAATTACTCCTACTACGAAACCCATCGCTACACCCAAGTTAAAGACAAAGCCGATCGCAGTATTTTTAGCCCAATAATTTTTCTCGAACTCGATAAATTCTTGTTTGGTCAAAACCTTGACATCCGACGGCAAATATGCTTTTAAAACTTGTTGGACTTGCAGCGAGTCAGCACCGGGTTGCAGTTGAATTAATCCGGCATTTACGCTTGCAGAATCCTGTCGGGGAAACAGGCGTAGATAATTTTGATCGCTGGTGATTAAAGCTCCGTCAGCGGCAAAAGATGCTCCAACTGTAAATAAACCGCCGATCGCAATTGTGCGCCGATCGATCTCAGTTTTAACAGATTGTCCCTGATTAATTTGGGCGATAGACCCTTGATAATCTCCCCTTGAAGCTCGGTCAAATAACACAGTATCCGGCAATTTAATCAAGTTCAAATTTTTGTTGACTTCTGGCAGGTCAAATGCAGGGCGATCGGGATTAAATCCCAACACCATAATCGACGTTTCCTGCCTAGTTTCGGGATTTTTCCAGTTGGCAATTTTCACGTAAAGTGGATCGGCTGATTTCACACCAGGTACATTCATCGCCTGATATAATCTGCGTCTTGGGAAAGAAGATAAATTCAGCAAATTCCGGCCTTGGGGATTCATCAAAACTAAGTCTGTTTGCAAAGTTTGGTGCAGGCGCGTATTGCTACTGTAAAGCGCATTTTGAAATCCCAACTGCATGAACATCAAAACGTCAGCAAAAGCAATTCCTGCTACTGCAACCGCCATTCGTCCTTTGTCGTGACTCAGTTGCAACCATCCGAGAGGAGTTCTGTTTCTTAACTGTTGTAAAGGTTTAATTAGTCCAATCATATCTCTCTTCTCTTCCTCTGTTTTCTCTGTGTCCTCTGCGCTCTCTGCGGTTAAAAAAATCTTAATTCTTAATTCCCGCCGATCGCAACTTTGACTTGCAAATTGGTCAATCCCGCTACTTTCTGACTGGAAGCGGCATCCAAACGCACTTTCACTTCCACAATTCGAGCATCAATATTCGCAGAAGGATCGGTGTTAACAATGTTTTGCCGCTGCACCTGCAAACCGATATATTCTACTTTTCCCTGCAATTCGCCCTGGAAAGAATCGCTAGTAATTTTGGCTGGCTGTCCAATCCGTACTTTGTCCACATCGCTTTGGTAGATTTCAGCCACCGCCAGCATTTCGCGAGTTTGTCCAAGTTCGACAATGCCATCGTTTCCCACTTTTTCCCCAGGATACGTGTGAATTTTCAGGACTTGAGCATCTCTGGGAGCGTGGATGTAAGCTAGAGCTAAATTGGCTTTGGCTTGTTTGGCGGCGGCTTGGGCGGAACCGACTTCGGCGGCGGCTGCTTCTATGTCAACGGGGCGCACTTCGGCGATGCGATCGAGATTTGCTTCCGCTTCGCCGATTTGCTGCTGTCGAGATTCCTGAATTTGGCTGAGTTTCGCTTGCGCTTCATTAATTTGTTGTTGGCGAGATTGCTGAATTTGATTCAGTTTGGCTTGCGCTTCGTTAATTTGTTGTTGGCGAGATTGCTGAATTTGATTCAGTTTGGCTTTTCCTTCGTTGAGTTGCTGTTGGGCTGTTTCGGTGGCGAGGGTTTTGCTGTCGCTAGTTGAGGCAGAAATTGCTCCTTGTTGGTACAGTTGCGAGTAGCGTCGCTGTTCGTTTGTAGCGTTGCGGAGTTCGGCTTCTATGCGAGCAATTGCTGCTTGTTGGGTTTGAATTTCCCCTTGCTGTTCGGCTTTTAGGCGCGCAATGGTGGCTTGTTGGGCTGTAATTTCGGTGCTGCGATCGACTTCTAAGCGAGCAACGATCGCCTGTTGCGCTGCGATCTCGTTACTGCGATCGGCTTCTAAGCGGCCAATAGTGGCTTTCTGGGCTTGAATTTCGCCATTTTTGGCTCCTGCTTTCACTTTTGCGAGATTTGCCTGGGAAACGCGTACTTGTTGTTGAGCTTGGTCAAAGGCTGCTTGCTGGCGATCGCGATTGTCGAGAATTGCGATCGTCTCACCTGTTTTCACTCTGTCTCCTTCTTTTACCAGGAGTCGATCGATCCTGCTTCCATCCGCCGCCCCAGATCCCGAAACTTTAATCACTTCTCCCCTCGGTTCCAATCGCCCCAAAGCTGTCACTGTGGTTAATTGGGATGCTGCGACGGCTGCTGCTGCGGTTGCTGCGTTGGGATCGGGAAGGCGCGATCGCCAGATCGTGTAACCAGTAGTTCCCCCAGCCGCCAGAGTTGCTAACGCTGCTACAACTACGAGTTTTTTAACTAAGGGTGAATTAGAAGATAAGCTTTCTGCGGTTAATCGGTGTACCATGACACACCTCATGATTTGGGTAGGTAAAAACTAAACGGTTTAGTTCATGTTTGAATACTAAACCGTTCAGTATAATGATGTCAATACCCGAAGCAAAAATTACAGAAACCAGAGATGGCTAGGACAAAACCAATCGAACCCGACGGAACATTAGGTGACAAAAGCGAGCAAATCCTGCAAGGTGCGATGCAAGAATTTTTAACCCACGGCTACGCGGGTACGAGTATGGACAAGGTAGCCAAGACGGGGGGAGTTTCCAAAGCCACGGTTTACAGCTACTTTCAAGATAAGGAGGGATTGTTTGCAGCCTTGGTGCAGTGGCTGGCGCGAAAAAAAGTCCATTTTACAATTCTGGATGAAGAACCCGCCGTAGCGCTGCGATTCATTGCCACAACTATATTGGATCAGGCGACGCACGAACCCGAATTTCTCAATTTCGTCAGGCTAGTGATTGCGGAGTCGGGGCGTTTTCCCCAGCTAGCGCAGACTTTTGTGAGAAACTTAGCTAAACCGGGTATCGATCGGCTGACTGAATATTTAACATTGCATCCAGAGTTAAAATTGTCCGATCCGGAGGCGACGGCGCGGATTTTTATTGGCTCTCTGGTATATTTCCAGTTAACGCAGGAGATGATGCACGGTAAAGATATTATGCCCATGGAGCGCGATCGAGCGATCGACGCTCTGCTGCACTTGATTTTGCCTGCGGAGTTACATTCCTAGTGCGATCGAATGTTGATGGGAAGATGGGTGATGGGGTTAATTTTTGAGGTTTTGAGTAGTCGCTTTCCCTCTCTCTTTCCCCCATCATTTGAGCTTTAAAACTTTGCTGTCAACTGTCAACGGAGAGGGCGGGCACTCTTGGCACCGCCCCTACAAACTATTAACTGTCAACTGTCAACCAACCTTTCCCTCAATTCAGCATCCGATAACTGTGGCAGTTGTTCTACAAACAATGTCAATTCTGCGATCGGCAAAGCCAATAAATTAGTCACAGCCTGGGGCCGAATCTCCTCCAAGTTAGTAACAAACATTTTCAATACACTTTCAGCTAACAACTTGACCGCTTCTTGCCGCCCCGATTCATCGACTGTCAGCATCGATATTGCCAGCAACAAAACCGTAAAATCCGCAGCAAACAACTTGGATATTGGAGATAGAAAAACAGTCATTTTCGGGCTTAATTCTCCAAAGCGAACTCGCAGAAAATTTTCCAAGATTAACCGCTGTTGTTCTTGTCTGCCTCGTTCTAGCCCTCGTTCTAGCCCTTGTTCCAGTCCTCGTTCTAGCCCTCGTTCTAGCCCTTGTTCTAATCCTTCTTCCCTAGCTTGTTGCTGTGCAGCTTGTATTTGTTCTCGAAAAAGTGGTGCAATTGCCATAATTAACTCCCGCTCTTCTGGCTCTAATTTCTGTGGGATATCAGCTACTAAATTTGACTGTAACCGATACAATAATTCTAGCGCAGTAATCCGCAACGGATCGTCCGTTGCTAAAACGCTCATTTGGGCGATCGCCCTTTCCTGCACTTTCCCTTTGCCCAAAATCCTCAACCACAGAGTTTCGGGAGTTTCTGGCAACTGGTGAATCACCACAATTACCGATTCCCAATGCCCCGGCAAAAAATAAATTCCTTCAACCCAATTTTGCGAGTTCGGTATCGCACCAAAACCCTCTACCAATGCTTTCGATGCTGTAGGTGTTAAAATCCACAGTCTGGGCAACTCAGCATCATCAGAGGGAGTATTTTTTCTTTTAGCCCCCCGCTGCAATTCACCTCGCAAATTCCACAGCTTAATGATACAGCTAATCGCCTCGACCACATTTACTGGATTGCGAAACGGTTCAAAAATAGCAGTTGTACCAGCCATTTTCCCCAACAATCCTAGATTTTCGGAGTATTCGGGAATTGGGGTACCAGGAGTGAAGTAAACATCGATTTCTCGGACTTCGCTTGTCACATCGCGACCGACATTCACCGTACCGATCGGCGACAGCAATTCTTCCAGAAATTCTTTAGCAAAGCGATCGTGAATAAATCGCGTCATATAATTAAGACAATTTTTTATGAGTTGATTTTAGCATATTTCCAAGATATTTATTAAGCGAATTTCAACTTGAAACACTAAATAAATTCTTGAGTCTTTTTCTCACCCAATCTACAGGATTTACCTCATCTTCTTCTTGTACATCTACCAATTCCATTTCTCGCAGTTGCTGCTGTTTCTCCTTTAGTTCTTCATGTTTGACTATTTCTTGAATAATCCGTTCGGATAAATCTGGCCGTTCTAAAATCTTTTGTAATCCTTCTTTATTGATAGCAAACACAATAGTTTCTTCCAAAGCTTTCACCGAAGTAGTTCTAGGAATTCCCAGTATCAAAGAAAGTGTGCCAAAAAACTTGCCCCTACCCAGATGAGTCAGTTCCTTATCAGTTGCTGCGATAAACACTTCTACTGAACCAGAAAGAATCATATAAAAAGCATCTCCTGGGTCGTTTTCTCGGAACAAAAATTCTTGCGATTGCAGCCGTTGCCGATAGCCAACTTCCATGAGTTGTCGCAATTCTATATCGTTCAAAGTTTCAAAGTATTTTACCTGTCGCAACAAACTACTGAGGGAAGATAACTGTTTGCTTTCCTCTCCAACAAAAAGCATTCTTTTTGCGAGTTTATTAGATGTTTTGACATTGAATGGAAAATTGATTTCCTCCTGGCGAAAATGATACTCGATCGCAAAATTCAAAGAACTTTTAATAACTTCTCGATCCGTTGGTCGATCGGTCCACACTAAAAGTTCAAATTTAAAGCAATCATTGCCAAACTCGGCAAATAATACTTTCGGATTTGGTTCGTACAATACTCCTGCTTCTGTATAAGCAATGTTTAAAAGAGTTTCTGTTACTAACAGCGGGTCACTATTTCCGTCTACTTTTATCGAAAGTCGCAGGCAAAGTGTCGAATTTTCGTAACTCCTATTAACAATTTTGTTGCTAATCATGTTACTGTTGGGAACTATGACGCTGGAGTCGTCGTTGGTTTTGATAATAGTCGATCGAATCGAGATTTTTTTGACTACTCCCATCAATCCTTCTAATTCCACGAAGTCTCCCACTTTGACAGGTCGATCTAAAAGCAGCGTTAGTCCGCTGACAAAATTGGTGGTTAAATCTTGTATTCCGAAACCAATTCCTACTCCCAATCCGCCCGCAATTACTGCAAAAGAAGCAAGGTTAAATCCTATTCCTTGGATCGCAATTATCACTCCCAGTGCTATGATTAAATAGCGCAAAATAACTGCTATGGCTTCCTGATTCCCCTCATCAATTCCTAGTTTTACGAGCAAGCGCTCTTTCAGAAAATCAGTAAAAGTTCGCGATACGATCAGCACAATCATGAATGATATTATCAGTTCCAGAAGCGATCGCAGCGATACAGAATTTTCCCCTATCTTAAATAAGGTTGCTGTAAAGAGCTGGAAAAGATTAGTCAGTAGTTCTTGGGGTACTGTATTCATTCTTATTTCAGAAAAATATTTGTATAACCAGCATTAAACCAGCTTGTAGTAAGGACTCAAGTCCTTAGTCCCAAGTTAGACAAAAAAGGAATGAAGTCCTGACTACAAACTTTTATTAATTTCTCGCCGATGGCGCGGACGACATGGACTGCCCATACAAACAAAGCTGGCGGGCATATTTTCAAACACACTGCTACGAGCTCCAATTAAGGCATTTGCACCGATCGCAACACCAGGGCCAATGAAACAGTCGGCGGCAATCCAAACGCCGTTATTAATGATAACAGATGCTGTTATTAACCCAAAGGCTGGGTCTTGAGGGTCATGAGTGCCGGTGCAGAGGTAGCTTTTTTGAGAAATGACGCAGTGTTTGCCGATCGCAATTCGCTCCAAACTGTACAATACAACATCATCTCCGATCCAACTATAATCGCCGATTTCAATTTTCCAGGGATAGGTAAAACGAGCTGTGGGGCGGATAATCACGCCAGAACCTATTTTCGCTCCAAATAACCGCAACAAGCCGCTTCTGATGCCATTAAAAGGGTGTGGAGTGAGGGGAAATGCGATCGCCTGCACGAACCACCAAACCAAAATTAGCCAACCAGGTCTGCCGCGATCGAAATTTGATTGGTTGTACAGCCGCAAATCAATTAAAGATTCGCCTGTTAAAATATTTGGTTGGTTGTCGCCAATTGGACGATCGTTGATTTCAGGATTTGGGGAATTTGCGATCGGATGCGGCGGTTCCGGGTCGGGACTTGGCGTATAATGAGTCATCTAATGTTTGATTGAAAATCGAGTTTAGCTGTAAGGATTGCTGCATGATATTTCCAGTTGGGGACAATTTTAACTCTGAAAACACCAAGAATCTCGCACAATGCGACAATCCCAATCCCAGAATTGCCAAAGTGCGACTTTTACAAACAGCTTTGGTACTGCTTAGTAGCTTTTTTGTAGCAGAGTTAATCGCCGCCATCAACTCTCACAGTTTATCCCTATTGGCAGATGCTGGTCATGTTTTGTCTGATGTAGCAGCTTTAGCGATCACATTAACTGCGACTTGGTATTCGTCACTAAAAAGCAGTAAATCGGTGGATTGTGCGATCGCGCGATCGGCAATTCCTGCACGGGGAGAAATCATAGCAGCCTTAGTTAATAGTATCAGTTTAGTAGCGATCGCGCTTTGGATTGCAGCAGAGTCGATCGCCCGTTTGCAGTCCCCAACCCCGGAAGTAGAAGGACTCCCGATGTTAATTACCGCAATTGTCGGTTTAAGCATCAACTCAATCAACGCTTGCTGCTTGCATTCCTGCTGTCACGGCGACTTGAACCTCAAAAGCGCCTTTTTGCACGCCGTTGCCGATATTTTTTCGTCGGTTGGAGTAATTTTAGCTGCGATCGCCGTGGCGTGGCTGCACTGGAATTGGGCTGACGGATTAATTAGCTTGCTAGTATCGGTATCAATCATTTTACTAACCCTACCATTGCTAATTGAAAGCATCCAGTTGCTGCTAGGAAATGTATCAGCAATATCCGCAATTCAAGAACCTTGCGATTGCGAAAAAGTGAGCGCCGAAAAATTGCTGTTTCCATCTCTCGAAGAACTAATTAAATGATGTCTCCTCATCTGCGTTCATCAGCGTACATCCGCCACCATCTGCGGTTAATATCCAAAGTATAAAAGATAGGTATATAATGAAAATAGAACAGAGCAAAATCAAAGTTATGTCAACTACACCAAAAACGGAGGAAAAAAGACAATGGATTTAGAGCAAGCAGTTTTAGATAAATTGCGGGAATTACCCCCGAATCACCAGCAAGAAGTTTTAGACTTTGCTGAATTTCTTCATCAAAAAAACATTCTCAAGCGACCTCTGAAAAGCGTCAAAGGAATGTGGGCTCATTTAGATATGGATATCACCGAAGAAGATATTGCCCAAGCTAGAAAAGAAATGTGGGGAAATTTTCCGAGAGGCGATATTTAATGACAGCCGTTGTCGCCGACACTCATACAATTATCTGGTATTTGCGGGAGAATGCTCGATTATCGCAAGCAGCAATGACTGCTTTGGATACAGCATTAGCAGGAGGGAATTCGATTTATGTGTCCGCAATTTCTGTGGTAGAATTAGGTTATTTAGTGGAAAGGTATCGATTGCCCGAAGAGGCATTTGAGCAGTTAATCAATGCCTTATTCGATCGGGGGACTGGGTTAGCCATCGCCCCTTTGGATTTAATCACAGCACAAACTCTGCGTCAGATTCCCCGCGATGTGGTACCAGATATGCCAGACAGGATTATTGCCGCCACTGCTTTATCTTTAAGTCTTCCGTTAGTCACCCGCGACGCAAAAATTCAAGCGTTAACCACTATTCAGACAATTTGGTGAGTATGGGTGGAATTGACAGTGCAATCTAAGAAACCGGGTTTTTTCCGAAATCTTTCATACATCCTGTAGGGGCGGGTTCGCCAACCATAATCGCCTGAAACAAACAATTTCAAAAACCCGCCCCCACCCAACCAACAATCATCATGTACATTTTTGCGATGCGATGCAAATTTCAGGTTGATGTGGGTTATCGGTGGTGTGGGGGCGGGTTTATATAGATGGTTGGTAATTGTTATGTATTGTTGGTGAACCCGCCCTACAAAATATCGTAAAATCATGATAAAATAAACATCGGTGTTATTGACAACTCCCCACAATGGACGAAACCCGCGCCCAAGCCTATCTGCAACTAATTCAAACACTCCTGACTTGCCCCAACGGTGAGAAACAGCAAATTTTACAGGCTAACTTAGAATTGGTAGATTCGGGGTTTCTGCAATTTTGCGAGGTAGTAGCAGAAAACTGGGCAGAGGAAGGACAGGAAAATCAGGCTAATTATTTACGAAATCTTGCCAGTCAGCTAGGGGAATTATTGGGATGAATGATGAGGGAGATAGCGATAACTCTGAAGGTGAAAATTCACCAGAGTATGCAAACTTTATCCTAGACTTATTGCAAGCAGAAGAAGAGAGCAACAGCGATATTAAAGTAATTTACCCCATGCTGGCCGGGCGGCAACATCTCCTCAATGACCGTTTTGCCGAGATTTTACAGCAAGTGGCCCGGAATTTAATTGCCGAACATCCCGAAGCAATTGAATCTATTCTCGGCCTCATTGGAAACTTGAGTAATCATATTAGTAACTTTGCGCTGGGAAAAAGAGCGAATAATCTTGAAATTGCCATTACTGGTTATCAAATACTTTTAAATAATTGGGAACCGGGAAGCGAAAATTGGGCAACGACGCAAAATAATCTGGCACTTGCCTACACTTACAGAATCAGGGGAGAGAAATCAGAGAATATCGAAAGTGCGATCGCATATTTCACTGCTGCATTAACTATCCGCACCCCCGATGCCTTTCCCGAAGATTGGGCGGCGACGCAAAATAATCTGGCAATTGCCTACAGTGACAGAATCAGGGGAGAGAAAGCAGAGAATATCGAACTGGCGATCGCATCTTTCACTGCTGCATTATCCGTCTACACCCGCGATGCCTTTCCCGAAGATTGGGCAAGGACGCAAAATAATCTGGCAATTGCCTACAGTAACAGAATCAGGGGAGAGAAAGCAGAGAATATCGAACTGGCGATCGCATCTTTCACTGCTGCATTAACCGTCTACACCCGCGATGCCTTTCCCGAAAAATGGGCTATGACGCAAAATAATCTGGCAGTAGCCTACACTTACAGAATCAGGGGAGAGAAAGCTCAGAATATCGAACTGGCGATCACATCTTACAACAAGGCATTAGAAGTACGCACCCGCGATGCCTTTCCCCAAAATTGGGCAACGACGCAAAATAATCTGGCGGCTGCCTACTGTAACAGAATCAGGGGAGAGAAAGCAGAGAATATCGAACTGGCGATCGCACTTTATCACAAGGCTTTAACTATTAGCACTCGCGAGGCTTTCCCACAAGAACATACAGAGACTTTATCTAATTTAGGTAATTTTTACCGAAGTAACCAGCAATGGCAACTCGCTTATGATACCTATGCCGCAGCGATTGAAACAGTAGAATTTTTACGGGGCGAGATTCAATCTGGCGATGAAAGCAAACAGAAATTAGCCGAAGAATGGAATCAACTTTATCTGGGCATGGTGGAAGTTTGCATAGAACTCGAACACTACACCGAAGCGATCGAATACGTCGAACGCAGCAAAGCCCGCAACCTTGTAGAACTCTTTGCCAACCGTGACATCAAACCTAAAGGCAATATCCCAGAAACTGTTCTAAACGAATTGTCGCGCCTCAGTCGAGAAATTGAGGCCCAAAAGCGCCGACTGGAAATCGAACAAATAAACCGTAACAGCAAAGGTGGCATGATATCAGAAACCCGGCTTCTTGAAGAAACCCAGTTTCTGGGCAAGCGCACTCATATCAATCAATTACAGCAACAACTCGATGAATTGATTACCCACGATATCAAACCCATCGATCCTAACTTCAGCCTCACCCAAAAAGTTGAACCGATTCCCTACAGCGATATTCAAGCCCTCACAGCAGAAAATACTGCTATCCTTCAGTGGTACATCCTGGGCGACAAATTCCTCACATTCATCATCACCTCTCAATCACCAACTCCTATAGTCTGGCAATCTTCAACAGAAGACTTTGAAGCCTTAATAAATTGGGATAACGAGTATCGGAAAGACTACAAAGAGATAAAACCCCAATGGAAGCAAAAACTAGCCTCCCGCCTCCAAAACCTAGCTGAGATTTTGCATCTTGATCAGATTTTAAAGAGTATTCCGAAACCGTGCGATCGACTGATTTTAATTCCCCATCGCTTCCTGCATCTTTTCCCCCTTCATGCGTTGCCAATCTCCCACGAAAGGGATTTTGAAAGCGGATACACCGATGAAATCGATTCTTCTATCACTGTATCCCTATCTAAATCAGAATCGTGCCTTCTCGACTTATTCCCTGGTGGAGTCAGCTATGCCCCCAGTTGCCAACTACTGCAACAGGCGAAACAGCGACAACGCCCTAATTTCTCTCACCTATTTGCTATTGCCAATCCTACCAAAGACCGCTACTTACTTGAACTGCAAGCCGCTAACATCCGTCACAAATTCAAATCTAATGATTTCTTGGCAAAAGATGATGCTAATAAGAACGCAATTATAAACGCGAAACTCAGCTTTGCCAACTGCGCCCATTTCGGTTGTCACGGCGAATTTGAGCCTGACTCGCCTTTGGAATCATCCCTGGTATTCGCAAATAAAGAACGTTTGACACTCTTGGAAATCTTGAATCTTGACCTAAATCAATGTCATCTTGTCACTCTCTCCGCCTGCGAAACTGGATTGACAGAATCCAAAACCAGCGATGAATATATCGGCTTACCTTTCGGATTTCTCTTAGCAGGTAGCCCTAGTATGGTCAGTACCCTTTGGAAAGTGGATGAACTCGCCAGCACTTTGTTACTGATTCGGTTCTATGAAAACCTAGAAACTCTATCAACGGTTACTGCTCTCAATGAGGCGCAGCAATGGCTGCGTAATTTGACCTCAGAAGGGCTAGAAGTCTTATTAGAAGACCTCAAACCCCAAATCGACCAAATATTTGAACAACTGCCTCTAAAGGAACGCACACGCTATGTTAATGCACCTCTGAAGGCTGCAAGTAACCGCAAGCCGTTTCCTTTTGTTGAACCTCATTACTGGGCTGGCTTCGCTGCGATCGGCGTTTAGCAATCCTGACAAAACTTGTCCAAATTTTTCGTGCTTATGTAAATAAGTACCAGTATTAATGGTACTCCTGCGTAAACGCCAGCAGTTATTAGCGAACCCAATACAACAGCAAAACCTTGACTCAATACGTCTTTAAAGGCTTGCGTACAAATATGAGGACGCAATTTATCTGCTGATTTTTCTAACCTGCTAGGTTCATTCGGGTCTTTTGCACCTAGATCGTTGTCTAATTCTCCTGACTCAATTGCTAAGGTTTCGGCTGCATATTCTAAATCGCCTTCACACTCTTGAAGTACATCAAGGGCTTTTAGAGCATCGGGATATTCTTGTAATTGGGAGCGATACTGTTCAATTTCTGATTGGGTAATGGTAGTCATTGGGATAATGGCGATCGATTAAATGAATAATTCTTATTTTGCCATAATTATCATACTTATTTTGTGCAGAAACCCGGCGGTTGAAATAGCATTGATACAAATGAAGAAATCCGGCGGTTAGAAACCGCGTCTACACAAACAATGTCCGCCTCCGCGGACTAATACAAAATTCGGCTGAAATATCCTGTTTATTTCTTAGTTTCAACCGCCGAATCACTAACTACCGGCGGCGACAAAGTAGGCTCAGATTCTGCCACATTCAACTGGCCGCCGCAAGAGCGCAACTCGTAAAGTTTTGCATTAATTTGATACTCATACTGACTCAATAACCTTGCATAAATATAGCCAGCTTTTCCATCCAAAAAGCCGAGCTGAATAAAGTAAAATAAAATAAATCTGAGGAGTGGTTTCAAAGGCAGCCGCACCCAAACTTTTTTGAGAAATCGCTTCCGCTGCACTGCATCTCCAAATAAGTGAGCGCCAATAGTGCCGCTGTCATCGCGCCCTTCAATAATATTGTAATAAACGCGGGCTTCCCAATTTGAATATCTGTTGTGCCGTTCTATCCAATGAAATAAATCGCGATAATCCTCGTGGATCATATCATGTTTTAAGTAGCCGACTTGACCTGCTAAAATGACGTGTTCGTGAACTTCGTTGTCACCTGTGTTGGGGACGGATTCAGTGCCGAGATTTTCGTAACGGCCTTTTTGATGCTTGAACAAACGCAAATTCCAGTCGGGATATCGGCCGCCGTAACGCAGCCATTGACCTAAAAAGAAGACTTTGCGGTTGAGGTAGTAGCCGTCAAAATTCGGATCGGCGATCGCCCGCGCGATTTCGTCCCAAAGTTCCGGGGGGATGCGCTCGTCGCAATCGACAATTAATACCCATTCGTTGCGAAAGGGCAGGTTGTCCAAAGACCAATTTTTCTTTTTCGGCCAGCGGTTGTCGAAGTAGAATTGTACTACTTTGGCACCGCTACTGATGGCAATTTCTACCGTGCGATCGCTGCTTTGGGAATCAACCATGAAAACTTCATCTGCCCTGGCAATGCTGGCCAGACACGCAGGTAGATTAAGTTCTTCGTCTTTTGCCGGAATGAGAACTGAAACCGGAATCTTTGATGAACTAGATGTCATAATCGAGTGCTTGAACCTGAATGCGGTCGAGTTATTGTGGATGAAGTGCGATCGGCCTTTTATAGCGCCGACGACTTTAACAGCGAGGGATATTGCCTATAGCCTAATGCCTGCTGGTCGATTTCGGTGGAAAGATCAGGCCCTGAAGGGCTGCACTTAAATAACCGATTTGACCCCAAGCAAAAACGAAATTTTCAAAGCGCAGCCCTGGATCTCTAATGTATTTAAAAGACTTGTATACACCCCTCAGTATTCTTTCACCGCCCCGTCCAAGCTGAGCAATACCTGCTCGATCGGACAATTGTTCCCGATAACACTCGCTGATGCCTTGCCACCAACCGCGATCGAGAAACCAAGCTTGCTTGAGCCTTTCTACAGCCACATTGTGCAGAACCAGGGCCTCGGGCAGATAAACCACTTGCCAGCCTAACTCTAATGCTAATTCTGTCGCGCGCAATTCTTCATTTGACAGCAACTTTGTGCCGACTCTACCGAGTTTGACATCGAAGCCACCAATTTGTTCGAGAAAAGCACGCCGGATCGAGTAGTTTACACCCCTGGGAGTCAAACCGGCAGCAGTTACGTACTGGCAAGTATCCCCTAAATCGTAAACTCCCAAGTTTTGGGCCAATCCGGGCGATAGCCATTTGGGTGCACAGACTCCACAAGGCCACAGCAAGTTAACTTTGCCGCCGGCTACGGCTAGTTTTTGATTGCTTTGATAGGCGGCGTGCAGCACCCTGAGCCAATTCGGCTCAGCAATAGCGTCGTCGTCGAGATAAGCTAATATTTCGCTGCGAGCTTCCTTGGCGCCGGTGTTCCGCGCTACTGACAGACCGATTTTGGGTTCCCAGACATACTTGAGGCGGCAGTCGGAGAGTCTTGCTTCTACCACCTCGCGAGTGCTTGTCGTGGTACTTTTGGGGCTGGCATAATCGTTAGAACCGTTATCCACTACTACTACTTCAAAGTTATCGGGAAAATCTTGTACCAGCAAGCTGTCGATCGCCCCAGCTAAATAGCTGGCGCGATTGTGAGTGCAAATTATGGCTGATATCTGAGGTTTGGGCATGGGGCATGGGGCATTGGGCATTGGGAAGAAGGCCCGCGCAGGGCATTGGGCATTGGGGATAGTCTCTATTTTTTGCTTCTTTTCTTCTCTCTGCAAATTGGTAAGGGCGTAACTCACTTGCTGGAAAACGGCTATGTTGGGAAATTTGATGTAGTTATTCTGATATTGTCCTATCAATGCTATTATCGCCTAAAAATCATTGGTAATCAAACAAATAACTAATAACCAGCAACCAATAACCAGCAACCAATAACCAGTAACCAGTAACCAATAACCAATAACCAGTAACCAGTAACCAATAACCAGTAACCAATAACCCTTCGACCCTTCGACTACGCTCAGGGAACCGCAAATAACCAATAACCCTTCGACCCTTCGACTACGCTCAGGGAACCGCAAATAACAAATAACCAATAACAAATAACCAATAACCAATGACTAAAATAATCTTAGTAACTGGGCCGGCTCGAAGTGGTAAAAGTGAATGGGCCGAAACTCTGGCTGCTGCTTCGGGAAAACAAGTAATCTATGTGGCTACTGGCATGGTTGATGAAACAGATTTGGAGTGGCTGCGCCGCCTCGAACAACACCGAAATCGCCGCCCGGTTCATTGGAAAACTCTAGAAGTGCCGATCGACTTACCGACATTTGTCCGCACTGGTAAACCATCGGATTGCTTGTTAATTGATTCCCTCGGAACTTGGACGGCGAATCTTTTAGAACAAGAAGCCACACTGTGGACTGCTGCACAGCAAGATTTGCTAGCGAGTTTGAAGTCAACTGCGGCCGATGCAATTTTTGTAGGAGAGGAAACAGGATGGGGTGTTGTGCCTGCTTATCCGGCGGGGCGGCTGTTTCGCGATCGCCTCGGCACACTCGTCCGTCAAATCGGGGCGATCGCCGATACTGTTTATCTCGCCACCGGAGGTTACGCCTTGAACCTGTCCGCTTTGGGTACGCCACTACCGCCCGCCAAGAATTAACAGACGGAAGCGCGATCGACTTTTAGAGCAAAAAGCTCGGTTTGCCCGCAGACAATTTTAACTAAAAATCAGCTATAATTATAATTAAGCTCGAAAACTCAAAAATCACATCAATCACTCCAAAAAAATACTCCATCGGGCAACCAGCACAACAATTTGACACCTAAAATAGTCGGCTTTTGAAAGAATGTCAAATATCAAATGTCTCTTGAGATAGAGATCAAATTTAAAGTTTAAAGTCTAAAATTACCAATGAATTGCAGGATTGAGTAAAAGCTATGGCATCAGAAAGTGAAGTCAGAAAATATATTGCTTACTGGTTTCAGTTAGGCAAAAAAGTATTTATTCGCAACGGTTCCGAAGCGCTGCTACCAAAATCGGTAATTGCGGGCGATCGCTACAGCAGGGAATTTGAAGAATGCTGGCAAAAAATCATCTCCTCCGACAGCGGAGACTCCTACCTGCAAGGCACCAACGAAACAATTGCCCAACTGCTGACACCAGCATGGGAAATCAGTCCCTGTGCGCGCTGCGCCATGCCCGTACCGTTGCGCGATGCTGGAATGCCGCCGGAGTTGTGTCCCTGTAACGACTTAGCCAACTGGCCCGATACCGAAATGCCCCGACCCCGATCGCCCGTCAGCACCAAATCGCAACTTTCAAGCATTCGCGATCGACTCCTCAGAACCGGCAGGGAGTGAAAATCGCGATAGGAGGGGAATCGGAGAGGGGGTGGCCAGAAATGGGGTTTTTCGCCAAAACAAGCGTTACAACCTTAGATACTCCACTAAAAAACCCGGTTTCTTTAGTCCTTTGCCAACTGACAACTGTCAACTGCCAACTGTCAACTGTCAACTGTCAACTGTCAACTGACTAACCAATTCGGTTTTCTCTATCTCACAATAGTGGCGAGAAGGCCACAAATTGTTACAATGTCTTTACAATGCTTCACACTAGGTCTGAGTTTATGGATGTCAAGACGGTATCGCCAGCCTCCCCGCCAACTTACTCAAATTCAGGGACTCACACTGCAATCGGCAATCTCAAAGAGGTAGAAACCATTCCCCTGCAAGCAGTACAAGTAGAAATAGAAAGTCCCGCAGCGACTCCCGAACCGCTCAAATCAGCCAAAGATATCGCTTATGAGTTGGCCGGAGAAGCTGTGCGCTACGATCCAGTTGCGATCGCAGCCCAATACAAAAATCGCCCCCTGCAAGTCTGGAAAAGGCTGTTGAGCGTTGTTTGGACATTTTTTAGCTTCGCCTTCAGTTTGTGGTTTGACGGCAAAACAGGCCGCGTCGCCAAGAACCAAAAACGTCGCGCCGCCCGACTCAGAGACATTCTCGCCCAACTCGGCCCAGCTTTCATCAAAATCGGACAAGCACTTTCAACTCGCCCCGACTTAGTACCGCCGGTATATTTAGAAGAACTAACCACGCTGCAAGACCAATTACCAGCGTTTCCCAACGAAGTAGCATATCAATTTATACAAGAAGAATTGGGCGCACACCCCAAGGATATTTACGCCGAAATCACCGCAGATCCGATCGCAGCAGCATCCCTCGGACAAGTCTATAAAGGCAAACTCAAAACCGGCGAAACCGTCGCCATCAAAGTGCAGCGACCTGGTTTAGCCGAAAACATCGGCTTAGATATTTACATCCTGCGGCGCGTCGCAGTTTGGGCGCAAAACAACTTCAAAATCATTCGCAGCGACCTCGCCGGAATTATGGACGAGTTGGGCGAGCGCATTTACGAAGAAATGGACTACACCCACGAAGGACACAATGCCGAACGCTTCGCCGAACTCTACGGGAATCTGAAGGATATTTACGTTCCCAAAATCTACTGGGAATATACCCGCCGCCGCGTCTTGACCATGGAGTGGATTACCGGCATCAAACTCACTAATTTAGAAGCCGTCAAGGCTCAAGGAATTGACGCTCCTTACTTAATTGAAGTGGGGGTGCAGTGTTCTCTCAGACAGCTTCTCGAACACGGTTTCTTTCACGCTGACCCGCATCCCGGCAATCTTTTGGCAACTCCTGATGGTCAATTAGCTTATCTCGATTTCGGGATGATGAGCGAAGTCAAACCTTATCAGCGGTACGGCTTGTTGGAAGCTGTGGTGCATTTGGTAAACCGCGACTTTGAAGGTTTGGCCAGAGATTACGTGAAGTTGGAGTTTTTAACGCCAGACACGGATTTGACGCCAATTATTCCGGCTTTGGCTGGGGTGTTTAACAATGCTTTGGGTGCTAGCGTTGCCGAACTCAATTTCAAAAGCATTACTGACGAACTTTCGGCGGTGATGTACGAGTATCCTTTCCGAGTTCCCGCTTACTATGCTTTGATTATTCGATCGCTCGTTACGCTAGAAGGGATTGCCATTAATGTCGATCCAGAATTCAAAGTGCTGAGTAAAGCTTATCCTTACGTAGCAAAACGGCTGTTGAGCGACCCTGCACCGGAATTGAGAGCATCCCTGCAAGATTTATTGTTCAAACAAGGCGAATTCCGCTGGAATCGCTTAGAAAACTTGCTGAACAATGCCCGCGAAAGCGACGATTACGATGTGAGCAAAATCCTCAACCAAGCGTTAGAGTATTTATTTTCTCAAAGAGGAGATTATATTCGCGATCGGATTGTTGCTGAATTGGTGAAAAGTCTCGACACACTTTCGAGCAATGCTGTTGCTAACGCCAAAGCAGTCGTCGGCGAATGGTTTGGAGTCAAAGCAAATCAACCTGTAGTTTCACAAACCGAACAAAAAAACCTCGAACACATCAAGCGGATTTGGGATATTTTGCAATCAACTCCGGGTTTTGACGGCATGAAAGTATTGCAACTACTGCCGCAATTATTAGTGAAACCAGAAGTGCAGAATATGGGCCAGCAAGTCGTCGGCGGTTTAGCTCAAAGAGCAGTTGCTAGATTAATTCGCGAGTTTTTACTTTCCGAGAAACCGGCAGCTATTCCTGAAAATGGCAGCTATCCTCATACTTCGCCTCAATTGTCTTTGCCGGCGGCGAAGTAGTTAGATCGGGAGTTGGGAACCGCAGATGTTAGCGGATGAATACGGATGAACGCAGATGAAATGATATCAATTCCGGCTGCACCGTCAGGTGATGTTGACTGTAGACTGTAGACTGTTAACTGTTGACGGTTTAAACAATACCGATGCAACCGGAAACGATATCAGCTCATAGTGCGATCGTAAAAAAAAGAAAGTCCAGGCGCAACAATCAGATAAAAAAAGGTACGTAGTTGCGCTTAAGCGCTGTTCTATCTATGAAAGTCCAGGCGCAACAATCAGATAAAAAAGGTACGTAGTTGCGCTTAAGATCTGTTCTATCTATGAAAGTCCAGGCGCAACAATCAGATAAAAAAGGTACGTAGTTGCGCTTAAGCGCTCTTATCTTATATACAAGAGTTCGGACAGTTTTAGTTTTGATATAGTGTCCGAAACCATTACTGGCTATGTAGTGGACTATTTTTTTAAGGTTTAAGTCGATCGCACTCGTTGCTTAAAATGCGTTAAAAATGGCAGGGCTTCCTCGCCATCGGCTTACAGGGCCGTTAAAAAACTGTCCGAACTATTTTTTTCAGAAAATAAACAAATTTATTGAATTAACTGCAACGATCGCCCTGCTTGTGCGTGCGCTATCATGGAAGGATTCACAGAAAAGCCTGGGAGTCAACCTATGCAAGCAATCCTTTTAAGCCGTGAAGAAGTTGCGAAACGTGCCAAGCAATTGTATGAAAGCACCATCCGCGAAAAGGTAGAAGTGGAAAAGAACATCGGCAAGATGGTAATCATCGACATTGAGACAGGTGATTATGAAGTCGATAAAACTGGATTGCAAGCCTCCCGTAACCTTAGCAAGAAGCACCCAAACGCTAGACTATTTGGTATTCGTATTGGATATAACGTTGCTGTCTCATTTGGTGGTGTCATGGAGCGTGTATACAAGTGATTTCAGGGATTGTGACAAATAGACACGCAACAGTAACGCTGACTTTCTTGCTATCGAATGGCTCAAGCATCCCTATTGAGTTTGTGATAGATA
Organism: Microcoleus sp. PH2017_28_MFU_U_A; assembly: GCF_020738035.1. Lineage (NCBI taxonomy): Bacteria > Bacillati > Cyanobacteriota > Cyanophyceae > Oscillatoriales > Microcoleaceae > Microcoleus > Microcoleus sp. PH2017_28_MFU_U_A. The sequence continues at coordinate 13,857 of NZ_JAEQCX010000028.1, read as the reverse complement.
CAGGCTTCACTGGGGAATTATGTCTTCCTCTAGAGGCTGTTTTATTGATGGGCTTGACCTTTAGACACGACATTCCCGCAAATTTGGCAGATAATAGTGAAGTCTTGCTACCAATTCACGAAGCGATCGTCCTTTGGGATGGTGAAGAGCGAGAAGTCCTTGTCATTGCGACAGGAAGGCGACCATTGGTTGGAACTGCCTTGCTGGATGAGCAAGAACTTGTTATTCAGTTTACAGAAGGTGGGTTGGTGACGATCGATGAATTGTAGTTGTTCTCAAGGTTGCAAGTACGCGCGATCGAAGCTATTAAAATTGCGTAAGTTTACAAGATCGTGTCACTTTTTATCACTGGCAGGGCGATCGAAGTAAGATTTCAAAGTTGTGTTAGGAGACGATAAAGCCCACCCACCCCCTAAAAGCCATGACAGCCACCGAAAGACTCTATCAACTGATCCAAACTTTCCCAGAAAGCCAAATCAACGAAGTCCTCCACTTCGCTGAATTTCTCCAGCAAAAACAACTCACCACTCCTCAACAAGCTATCCCCCCCGGCACTCTCACCGGACTTCGGGGCATTGCCAAACGGTCTGGAGCAGCCCCAAACGATGATGACTTGCAAACAGAATATACCGACTATCTCACCCAAAAATACCAGTAAGCCATCCCGTGAAAATTCTTATTGATACCAACATCGTCCTAGACCTAATCCTGGAACGGGAATCCTTTGTCGAGAGTGCGATCGCCCTTTTCGAGCAAATTGAACGGGGCAACTTGGAAGGCTATATCGCCGGAACCACCATCACCAATATTTTCTACATCATCCTTGACACTCCCCGACTTAAAAGTACGGGGATTCTTGGTTCGCAGACATACCTTAAAACTACCTATCCTTTCGGCAATATTTAAACCAAATACCCGTTCGATAGAACCAAGCATCAAGTCTAACTTAAATAGCCCCAGAGGGCGCATCTCCCCAAGCTTTCGGAGATTTCTCTCCTTGTTTCCGTGTGCCCCACGGTACGTTTAGTATTTAAGATTTTAGTTTTCTGGTCTGGGTTACGTTAGTTACCCTAGCTATGTTTATTCGTGGTTTTCGCCACCCACTAACCATTATTATTTTCCGACCAGTCGTTTGAGCAGGCGTGTCTCATGTGTATCGGCGGTTATGCTACCTGTAGTATTACTTTAATATAGCATAACAAGAACTGATTCCTGAAAACCTCGAAGCACAAATCTGGATAATTAAAACCGTCCTAAAAGGACGGGGCTTTAGACCCAGTTTTCTGGTAAAACCGAAGGTCGTGAAGTCGCCCTTGCTGCCATTCATCGACTACTAACTGGACTCCGATTTTGTGCTGTCGATCGCCAAACCGTCGAAACCGCTCTCAGCCTTGGCTTGAAAGACTTTGAAGATAGTATCCAACTTGCCTGCGCGACGATCGATCGACTTGATGCGATCGTCACGCGCGATCGGAAAGACTTCATTGGTAGCAACCTCCCCATTTACTCCCCCACAGAACTCTTAAACCAGCTCTAGCAGAAAAATATCTAAAAAAATTCCTAACTCCGAGCATAAGGATCGTCAACCTCAAATCTCAAATCGATCGAGGTAATTTACGTGAGTTTACAAGATCGTGTCACTTTTTCTTGCCGACAGGGCGATCGGGGTGGTTTATTTTTTGAGTTAAAGCAGACAACAAGCTGTTGAGAATGTTCGGAGTTTAAACCGCAGATATGCGAGATAAACCAACTAGGAATAGTCTTGTACCGCATCTGCGACACAATTATAAGTTAGGTAGCTTGATCATCTGGCTAGAGCAGTACGGTAAACTCACTTGTTGAGAGTAAAACATAATAGGTGAATGTTAGTGGCGCTTTTCAGTCGGCTCCTAAGTCTCAATACAGGTAGTATTCCGCTAGAAGATTTCTTCACTGAGTTGGTCGCTTACCTCTTCAGTACAGACAAGGAAATTCTCTATTCTTGGCTCAATAATTTAAACTTATTAGATACAAACATTTATTTGGATGCCTATGTTTCAACACAGAGGGAGTTTGAGCCTCTTGATGGTCATCGTTTAGCTAGCCGCCCAGATATCTTAATTGAGCTAGTAGATACTAAAAGTCGTAGCATCATCTTTGTCGAAAGTAAGATTGGCTCTCAGGAAGGCTACGAGCAGCTTTCAAGGTATGCCGAGATTTTGCATGGAATTTCCGGGTTCCAGCACAAATTTCTTTTGTACATTACTCGTGATTTCGATCCAAAAGATCAAAAATATATTTTCAAGAATATTTCTCAATCTACCGTTCAGTTCAGGCAATTGAGATGGCATCAGTTCTATCGATTTTTGAAATCTCAGGCAGATACGATGCTTGTTCAAGAAATTATGACATTTATGGGTGAGTATCGCATGGCACATAACAATCAGTTCTCTTCTATTGACGTGATTGCGTTAGCAAATTTCACAAAATCACTAAAACTTATGGAAGAGACAATGTGGGAAGAAGTCAGTCAGCGCTTTAAGAAAGTTCTGGGAGCAATTGGGCAAAGGTCTACAGCTCTTACCCAGATGCAAAGGCATGGGCGATATTTAATGACTGCCGAAATGTCAAGTGGAAGATGGTGGTGTGGTCTAGGCTTTATTCTAAAGACATCACATTTAACTGATTACCCAATAGTACGTCTCGTACTTGAAGTAAATCCTAATTCACCGCGTCGAGCAGAAATTATTGAAGCGATGAAAGATATTTGCGAACAGTACGGTTGGAAGGGTTATAACTTAGATAGCTCAAAAGACTGGGCAGGAATAGTTCGAGACAAAAGTTTACAGGACTTTCTTTCTGAAGAAGACCATGTGGTAGCTATCAAAAGATTTTTCCTGCACGCACTAGATGAGTTAGAAATGATCAAAGATCGGTATTCAAAACTTCCTTGGGTAGCAATTCAAGGCAATGAAGAAAGCTCTGATGATACGTTGCCAGCTACCTAACAAATCGCTTGGAGCGGACTGCATGCAAAAAACCCGGTTTCTTCAAGAAACCGGGTTTTTCTCTATTCGATCGCCCTCAACTAAACCTACAATTACTTCACGGTAGAAGTGCCAGTCAAACTGCTATTCCCTAGTAGATTGATTGGACTTGCAGCCGGAGTAATTAATAGGCTGTTGTCCTTACCAGCAGTATTCGCAGTTGGAATAATCGAACTACTAGCAATCGTGCCAGTCAAAGGCAGAATTGGCTGAGTTTGAGCGCTGGTGAGAGAAGTCAACAAGCTCTTTGTGTCGTAGACGAGGATGTCATCGTCGGTTTCGCTAAAGGTCTTCATGGTTGGGATTGAACCGCCATTTAACAAGATGTCATTCGTGGTAGTTTTCGCAGACGTTGCTGTTGCAGTAGCTGAATTAGTACCTGTTGTCAATGGTTGCAGACTTGCTGGTGCAGTAGTCGTGGCAGTTGACAGAGTAATTGGTGCGGTAGTTGTACCGGTTGGCAGAGTAATTGGTGCAGTAGTCGTGCTTTTTGGCTGACTAATTGGTGCAGCAGTCGTGCTTAATAAGCCAGTGCTAGAACTCGTATTGACCGCACTCATAACATTGTCGCTATCCAGTGTTTCGCCTGTCAAAATATCCACAGGTGAGGGAGTATTGAAAGCTGCGGGAAGCGCGCCGCCGGGAGTGATGGAGACAAAGCGAGAACTGTCAACTGTTTTGGCTTGAGTATCTTTCAACCAAGCTAAATGTTCGCCGGTGCCTGCGATGCTGATCAAGGCATCGTTAGTGTAATTCTCGCCGCCTTGAACGATTTGCAATTGCTCAAAGGTGAGGTCTTGTGTGAGTCCGAGGTAATCGCGATCGCCCTGGAAGTAGAATATATGATCTAGTCCCGAACTTGGTGCTAGCACAAATATGTCGGAACTACTGCCTCCAATCAACGTATCTTGACCATTTGCGCCCTTGAGCACGTTGTTTCCTTCGCCGCCGTAGAGACTGTCATCGCCATCGTTACCGTTGAGGCTGTCGTTACCGCTGTTGCCGTTTAAGAAGTCGTTGCCATTACCGCCATCGAGGGTGTCATTGCTGCTGCCACCATCGAGACTGTCGTCGCCTTCGTTACCCAAGAGGTTGTCGCTGCCGGCTTCCCCGGTTAGCAAGTCGTTGCCGCAACCGCCGTCGAGGGTATCTTTTCCGGCACCTCCCAGCATGGTGTCGTTGTCGCATTCACCGAACATCAAGTCGTCGCCGTTGCCTCCGCCCATCATGTCGTTGCCACCACCACCTGTGAGGGTGTCGTCGCCGGAGTCGCCTGTCAGCGTGTCGTCGCCGGAGTCGCCGAAAACCATGTCGTTACTGGCGCCGCCGTCCATCATGTCGGTTTCGTCGCCACCGTAGAGAGTGTCTTCTCCGACTTCGCCTAATATCGTGTCTTGCCCTTGACTGCCAAATATCAAGTCGTTGCCGGCACCTCCGAACAGTTTGTCGTCGTCGATGCTGCCGTCAATTTTGTCGTTGCCGGCACCTCCTAATAATTGGTCGTTGCCCGTACCGCCGAACAGTTCGTCGTTGCCAGCGCCGCCATCGATGGTGTCGTAGCCGGAACCGCCGTCGATTTTGTCTTGGCCTGCTTCTCCAAAAATCAGGTCATCGTCTTCGTTGCCCCAAATGTTGTCGTTGCCAGCGCCGCCGTAAACCGAGTCATTGCCTGCTTGGGCCCAGATGTTATCGCTGCCGTCACCGCCGAGAATTGAGTCTGCGCCGGAACCGCCGTCGATGTTGTCGTCTCCAACTTGTCCGAGGAGGGTGTCGGCTGCGTCTCCGCCGTAGATTTGGTCGTTGCCACGGCCGCCGTCGATCAAATCTCGGTCTTCGCGGCCGTAGAGTTCGTCGTCGCCGTCGTTGCCCCACAGGGTGTCATTTCCGGTACCTGCATCGAGGAAGTCGTTGTCGTCGTTACCTTCTAGGCTGTCGTTGCCGGCTTGACCGAAAATGCGATCGTCCCCTTCACCACCAGCCAAAGTATCATTGTTAGCGCCACCGTCGATGTAGTCGTCGCCGCTGTTGCCGTCGGCGAAGTCGTTGCCGTCATTTCCGTAAATGCGATCGCGCCCTTCACCTCCAGTCATGCTATCGTCGTCTGCACCACCTTCTAAGTAGTCGTCTCCATTGTTACCGGAGAGGGTATCTTTGCCGATTTGACCGAAAAGTCGATCGGACCCATCGCCACCATCGAGGCTGTCATTGCCCGATTCACCCCACAGTTGGTCATCTCCGGTTTGTCCTAGCAGCGTATCGTCGTTATCGCCACCCCACAGTTGGTCATTATCGGCATTGCCTTCTAACAAATCATTGCCTTGGCGGCCGTATAATTTGTCACTGCCGTCGTTGCCGGAGAGAGTATCGTTTTCAGTACCGCCGTCAACGAAATCGTCGCCGCTGTTGCCAGCTAGAATATCGCGGCCGGCTTCTCCTAACAGGCTGTCGTTATCTTCGCCGCCGTCCAGGGTGTCGTCGCCGTTACCGCCGAACAGGGTATCAGTGCCCGATTCTCCCTGCAAGATGTCAGCGTCATCGCCTCCCCACAGGGTGTCGCTATCGTCGCCACCGAACAGGGTATCGAGGCCTGCTTGACCGTAAATGCGATCGCGCCCTTCGTTCCCCTGAAGCAAATCATTGCCGGAACCGCCATCAACAATGTCATCGCCGCGATTGCCGATAACCGTATCATCACCGACTTGTCCGAACAGACTGTCGTTATTATCACCACCATCCAGGATGTCGTTACCGTCGCCGCCTTCGAGGGTGTCATTTTCAGTACCGCCATTCAGAGTATCGTTGCCGAGTTCGCCAAAAAGTCGGTCTGTTCCTGAGTTGCCTTCGAGGATGTCATCGCCACCGAAGCCGTAGAGAGTATCGTTTTCGCCTTCGCCGTAGATGATATGTTTGTCTGCGCCACCGTAGATAAAATCATCGCCAGCGCCACCGTAGAGTAAGTCTTTTCCTGTTTCGCCGCGAATTCCGCTGGAACCGTTTAGAAAACTTGCTCAGCAATGCTCGCGATAGCGAAGACTACGATGTCAGCAAAATCCTGAACCAAGCATTGGAATATTTATTTTATGAAAGAGGAGATTTTATTCGCGATCGTAAGATTTTTCACTCTTGTAAGGACACAGCACTGCTCATTGGTGTCAACTTAAGAAATTGGTGGCGCGATCGCTCTCAATCAATTTTGGGTGTCAACTGATTAAGTTGACACCAATGGGCTCTTGGAGTGTCCCTAGGATTGAGGGATTACGAATTAATTTTAAATAAAGGGCGATCGCACTTTTTTCCCAATAAACTATGGTCTGGTTAAACCACGTTTAAAATAATCGTTACCACCAGGAAGATTAGGTAAATCTCCTACCCCTCGTAATTGGAATCCATATTGAGAAGTTAAAGGAACTGATGTTCCAACCCGGCATCCAGCAGTGTTTCTAGCCTCTAAATGAATATGCGAAAAACCACCATTATTAGAATTAGCAATGGAAGTTTTTCCTAAAACTTGACCTGCATTTACTCTTTGACCATTAGCAACTGTGCGATTGAAATGACCAATTAAGAGACTATGACTATTGTCAATTGAAAGACAAACTAAATCACTATTTACATAAGAAATAGTGCCAGATGCTGGAGCAAGAACATCATAGTTAGCCGATTTACTGAAACTTCTTCCATCACTAGGGTAGCAAGCTGTAGCACCAAAATCTTGATTGCTGACTGTTAAATCTAACGCATAGGAATTGGTGTGTGTAGGATTACCTTGATACCCTTGACAAACATACCAACTTTGACCTCGACCAAAAGGTAAATCAATGTTACCACTTACACTACTACCACTACTTTTCCAGCGCTGGTTCGCATTATTAGAATCGCACGTAATTAGATGAACCCTGCCAGTATTAGTACGAGTTGGAGAGTCAACACATAGATTAGTTCCATTGCGGCGGATTAAAAACTCTCCACTAGGAATATTCACTAAATTCCAGTTTTGATCGGGGTCGGAAGCGTTGCAATTCCACACATTAATTTCCGCATTATTGGAAAGATAATGAGCATTTAAGCACTTGCCTGTTGAACCGTGACGCAACAGTATACTATTGCTACTGCTACCCGACAAACGATCAAATTGTTGGTCAGGGTCGTTGATGTTATGTTGATAAAGAGACATCCGAGGATTACCGTCAATCAAGCGAAAAGACTTATTTGTATTCAGTGCATATCCGCCATTTACCTGAAAAGTTTCCGCTGCTTGAGCTGCTTGTGCCGTAAAAGCTATAGAAACACTAGCAATGGCGATCGCAGTAATTTTTTGAACTTTTTGGAAATTCATGATCTGACTCCTTTAATGATGAGTGATTTAATCAATTGCGGGCGGGAATATTCCAGCCCATTTTTCTAGCAGTATCAGAGCTAAAACAGGCAAGATCGCCACTTTTTTCCCGACAAACTTGGGTATTCAACCAATAAGGCTGACTCCATTTATCCCATTTAATGTTGGCAGTAGCATTGATTGTTTTTGGTCTAGTCTCTGAGTCTAAATCAACTGGGTCTCCACCTCCAGCTTGTGCTTGCTCACCTAAAAACAAAATAGCTAATTGCAGAGTCATTAGAATAGTCACTCGCCATAAAATATTTACTGGCGTTGACATTTTGTTCGAGGAATTGAATTTTCGCTTTATTAGGAATATAGGATCTAATTCAATGTGAGAAATAGCCATGATTGTTGTCTTCTAATAGATCCAAAGTGTGCTAAAAATTGACAAATAAACTCCGCCGACACGCCGTACATACGTATCACAATAAATGCAAACGTGGAAATAGACTAAGCCAACATTGGATGAACCCATTTCCCATATCGCTTGGGAATTTGGTTCGGATTGCGATCGGGAATTTACGGGCGATTCGACTTTTGAATAAATCTCAACAAGTGCGATGGCTACGCCCCGGCTTACGCCTACGCAGTTCGTAATTTCCCTTCTGTTTATTTATCAGGGTGAACTCAGTGGTTTTATGCAAAAATCTCAAGTTTTTTTTGAAAGTTTTGCGAAAACTGGGTGAAAGTACGGAACAACGGGTGTTTTGGGGGTTTGAGGTTTGACCTCGTTGCCTTTTTGTTGTTCCTGTTTACTTATCAGGGTGAGCTCGGTGGTTTTATGCAAAAATCTCAAGTTTTTTTTGTAAACTTTGGCAAACACTGGGTAAAAGTACGGAAGGATGGGTGTTTGCGGGGTTTTAGGGGCGATCGATTGAGGACTCACGCATGGGCCCAGAAACCGGGTTTTTTTGCGGAAACTTCGCCGTAGTCGAAAAATTCCCTAAAAACCCGGTTTCTTTGGTTAAAGTGCGTAAATCCTCTCGCGCCCAGGCCCAGAAACCGGGTTTCTCTGATATTTTTCGCCTCCCCACCGGATTTTACGCAGAAACCCGGTTTCTCAATTCTGACGCGCTAACCCCAAAAACCGGGTTTATTTGGTGAGAGTTCATAAGTTTCAACAAAAATTCACATTTAATTTCACAGCAAAACCTACCGCACCGCAAGACTTTCAACCATCCGCCCCAAAAAACTTTCACAATTTCGCATAAAACGATCGAACTCACCCTGATAAATAAGTGTAGGAACAAAGTTGCGGCCGCACTTCACTATGAACGATCAATCCCACCCCTCCGAGGGGGAAGACCACTCATCCGACGACTCCGATCCTGTTGGGGACTCAGGAAAATCTCGAAATTGCGATCGCAAACTTCTCTATCAAGAGTTAGACAGCCTTGTCACTCTAATTAGGGAGGAAGCCTCGAATTCTTGGAAGCTAAAACGTTTGTTGAATCAGCTTGTGACTAAAATGAAAAACTCGGGTCTGATCTGGAAAGACAAGGTACCTTACTATGAAGATGCTTTGCAAGAACAGTGGGAGTTTTTCTATAGCAATTTGTGCGAATCCCGCACCGGCACTCAGTACGATCGCGATCGGAGTAATGTCATAACTTGGTTCAATTATTATTTGAGGCGACGGCTGCAAAATTTGGCTGTCAAGGTAGATCGAGAAAATAGCAGGAGAGACGATCGAAAACTTGTTTTAGAAGACGGAACTGCGATCGATCGATCGAATAGAGACTTTACCTGCTGAGGATGACAGTCATACAGTCGAATGTATTCAATTGTTTGAACACGTCAAAAACTGGATCGAAACTAATCCTGATGGGATATTAAACGAGTATATTCGAGGGCGGAAAGATCTGACTTGTCAAGTTATATTGAGAAGCAGAGCATCTGGTAAAGATTTTACCACAATAGCAACGGAGTTTGGCTGTGCTTATCCTACAATATATAGCTTTTACCGAAAGAAATGTCGGCCTCATTTGCAACAATTTCGAGAAGACAGTGGCTATTAATCATACAAGGAGTTAAAATCGGGAAATGAAGAACAATACTACTACAACCCAATCATTGCCAATGCCAATTACCCAAAAGGCAATTCATCTAGCATGGCAATTTGCTTGCGAACACCAACACCCGCAAAAAGTTGAACAGATTTATCTCAACACTTTGGCTGTGTTGGTAGTTGCCGATTATTTAAAAATATTAGATATTGAAACTGATTTAACTCAATGCGATAGCTGGAATCCAGTAATTCGCCTGTTTGAAAATGTGGCAGATTTATATGTTAAAGGCTTGGGCAAAATTGAGTGTCGTCCAATTAGGGCTGAACACAAACAAGGAGAAAATGGCAATCAAAATTCCGCTATAAATTTACCTGAAATCTGCCGCTTTCCTACCGAAGCTAGGGAGGAACGTATTGGTTATATTGTAGTAGAAATTGATGAGGATGACAAGGAAGCAAGATTGCTGGGATTTGCTCCGACGGCGGATTCAGGTGAATTAGTATTGAGAGATTTACATCCTCTGGATGACTTCTTGCTTCACCTTGAAAGAATCTATGAATCTAAAGTCGATCTGCGTCAGTGGTTGGAGAATATATTTACATCGGATTGGGAATCTGTTGAATCGATATTCGATCCGCAGCCCGAGACTGAACCGACTGAGATTGAAAATCCGGTCAAATCTAATTTACGCAATTGGTTAAAGAATGTTGCAGAAACCAACTGGCAGAAATTTGAGGAAGGCAAACAAAATTTAGAAGAGCTCATTTTTCCTGATGAAAACCCAGCTTTTGTATTCCGAGGTGGTGGAAATTCCAGATCGCAAGATACTTCACGCGGACATCAAAGCAGTATCGATATGTTTCCCGAAGCTGATATCGTGCGGGCAAAGTTGATTGATTTGGGAATGCGTTTGGGTAGGACAACTGTTGCGTTGTTGGTGGGGATTGCCGAAGATAGCGATCGCGCTGTCAGAGTTCACGTTCAGTTGCATCCGGCGATCGGCGATCGTTACTTGCCAACCAATATTAAATTGTCCTTAATCTCTGATGTAGGAGAAAATTTACATGAAGTAAAATCAACTGTTCAGAATAAGTGCATTTTGCTCAACGATTTTTACGTAGACCCAGAAGAAAGCTTTACTATTCGAGTAGCTTTAGATGATTTTACCATAACAGAAAATTTTGTGGTATGATATTTTGATTAACTGCAATGACATCCAATTTATGAGCAGTACAGTCATCTTGGCTTTGGGATCGGGGGATTTTCAAAAAGGTTTTTCTTGCGTGACAGCGGAGTTTAAAAAACAAGGAGAAACTGTCGCTCAATATTTAGGAAGCTTGCTGCCAGCACCTGAGGTTGACGAGTTGCACAAAAGGTGGAAAGTTAGTTGTCGCGCCACCCAACATCACAGAAGCAGTTCTCGAATCAAAATCAAGCCTGCGGGCAAAACAAATATCTCTGAAGACAAGCCTAATATTATATATGAAGGTTTGAAAAAAGAGATGAACAAGTGGTTGAGTGCTGATGAGTTTTACAGAAAAATAGAGGTAAAACTCAGAACAGAAATTAGCAACCGAGACGAATTAGTTGAAATATTTTTAGAATGCAATAACTCTGAGATTTGGCAGTTGCCTTGGGATGTGTGGCAGTTTCGCGAAGACTACAATAACTGTGAAATTATCGGCAGTTCCCCTGAATACAAAAAAACTCCCCAAGAGGCAATGATAGGGGGAATACCTCTAGGTTCGCGAGGCAGAATTTTATGTGTTTTAGGCAACAGCCAGGGAATTGATGTCAGCAAAGATGCAACGGAAATCACAAAATATCTGGGCGATAGCTGCGACTTACAATTTCTTCAAGAACCAAATTCCCAAGAGTTACGCAACCAGTTATTTGATGACAAAGGCTGGCAAGTTTTATTTTATGCGGGGCACAGCGATAGCGATATCAATGGTGCCAACGGATTGCTATATATAAATCAAGAAGTTGCAGACAATACTGTCACCGTACAAGACTTTAAAGAAGGTCTCAAACGAGCTATTGTCAAAGGATTGGAATTACTAATTTTTAATTCTTGTTCGAGCATGGGTATAGCAGCAGATTTAGTCACAGAAGGTATTTCTTTGCCATCAGTGATTGTGATGCGGGCGCCTATACCGGATTTTATTGCTCAGGAATTTGTGAAGTCTTTGTTTAGATATTTAGCCCTCAAAGAACCTTTATTTTTAGCAGTACGAAAAGCTAAGAATGATTTACTGCGCTATGAAAATCAATTTCCTGGCGCGAGTGGCATACCAATGCTTTGCCAGCATCCAACTTTTGAGGGATTAAAATTATTAGAATTAAAGTGCGATCGCCCTTTCGCTGCACCGACAGATGATGTAGCCCCGGTGAAGCGAAGCTATCCCGTAGGGAATCGCCCAAACCACCCGCAATTTACGATTCCAACTAAATTTATGCAGCGTACCAGCATCAGTTTAGCTGGTTTGGCGATCGGCTATCCACTCATCGGCCCGCATCTGGCATCTGCGATCAACACATTTGGCATGAAAAACCACCGCAACAATCAATTTTTAATCGCGAAAGCTTCATACAATCTAGCTGCATCAATCAATCCTACTAACGGCGAGTCTTCCTATAACTTATCTTTGCTGTGCGATCAATTAAATGAAGACGAGTGTGCGCGAGAAGCAATGAAACAAGCAGTCTGGCGAGGACTTCCAGAAGCTTATGCTCAAATATCTCGATCGCTAATTATCAAAAACAAACCTGAATCCGCTTTAAAAGTAATCGGAATGTGTTTAGAACAAACTCAATTTGATGGAGTAAAATCAGCTTGTTTTAAGAATCGCGGCTGGGTGCGATTGAATCAAAAGCGATACGACGCAGCGGAAACCGACTTAAGAAAAGCAATATCTCTCAGCAATAAGACTCCAGAAGCTCAATGTCTTTTAGCGAAGGTACTGGAAGCTAAAGGGAAACCACAAGAAGCACTCACACATTGGCAAGAAACACTGAAATCTGCCAATCCCAGCATACCAGAACAAGATGAATGTATCCAAATGGCAAAGGAACGTTTACCAATAATAGGAAAAAGTCAATGAAAAAACAGACGACTGTTGTTATGGGTGCAAGCGCGATCGCATTTACGTTGATTGCGATCGATATTTTGCCTCATCTCCACTTCGGTATTGGCGCCAATTTATCCAAAATATCCGCCAACAACCTGATAATTTCCCCAGCAATTGCAGCAACGACAAGAATACCCAACGGACAAATCCTGAATATTAGCGGGGAAGTGCAGCTACAGCGTCAAGATGGCAGAAATGTTCGCCCCAGCGCGGGTACGCCAATTTATCCGGGCGACAAACTGCAAACTGCACAAAACGGACAAATTACGATTCAATGTGCAGATTCAGAAATTAAGTCAATTAAAGCGGGTGAAAATCAATTAAATAGCTGTTTATTGGCTAGCGAAAAGTCGAAGGATGACTGCAATAAAAATTTAATTCATTGTCCCGATCGCGGTGACGATCAAATTGTTTGGAACAATGCGCCAATTCCTTATATAATCAGTCCAAGGCGGACGAAATTGTTGGGAAATAAGCCAATTTTGCGCTGGAATCCGGTTGCGGGTGCGACTAGCTATAAGTTGAGCATTCTCGAAAATAAAGCGAAGTTAAATTGGGAAAAGACGGTTAACGGTACAGAGGCGGTGTATCCGGGGGAACCGGCGCTGAAACCGGGTGTTAAGTACAGGTTGATTGTGGAGGCGAATACGGGAGTTTCTTCGGAAAATCCTCTCGGGGAGGGGGATACGGAGTTTCGATTGCTGGATGAGAAGGAGGTTGAAGGGGTTAAGGAGGCTGTACGGGCGATCGAGCAACAAGTACCGAATGCAGCGAGTCAGAAATTGGCGATCGCACAGATATATCGTAGCGCCAACTTGATTGCCGAAGCAATAGAAATCCTAGAAAGCTTACCAGCAGCGGGAGTTGAGACACCGCCCATCTACCGCACGTTGGGAGAAATGTATCAAGGGCGATCGCAACTAATGCCGCAGGCTAAATTCTACTATTTAAAGGCGATTAGTAGAGCAAAACCGGACGATATCGAAGAGCTAACTGAGGCGCGTTACGGTTTGGGAGAAGTTTATTCATCTATGAGGGAGAATCTGGAAGCGATGCAGTATTTGAAGTTGGCAAAAGAGGGATATCAAACTTTGGGAGATGTGCAGATGGTAGAAAAAATAGGGAAGCAGTTGCAAGATGTGCAGAGGAGAGAACAAAGGAAATAGTAATGGATTTGGAGATGAATTATCGGTCAATTTGCAATGTCGCAATAACCCAAATTCGTAGGGGCGGGTTCGCCATTAATTCTGTCACCAACAAACAATCTCAAAAACCCGCCCCCACCCAACCAATAACCCCCGAAAACCTCCCTG
>NZ_JAEQCX010000088.1:0-33877 GCF_020738035.1 Microcoleus sp. PH2017_28_MFU_U_A | reverse complement strand
AGGTAGTTGTTTTGAACGTCTAGATGTGTCTTGACAGCGTATTTAAGAGTGTCAAAGCTTCTTAAGAATCTCCGCACCTTCAGGTCGGAGAGTGTCAAATCATCGCTTGCAGCTTTAGGAAAGCTGTCTGCTTTTTGGGAACTGGAATCCTTACCGGGCGGGGATAAAACCCCGCCATTACTTTTATAAGTTCGATTTTTGAACCGCAAGCTTTTCGGTGATTACCCAGGGGTACCTGATTTTTCCGATCGCTATTCTACTCGCCCTGTGTCAAACCTGAATCTTGCTGCTGCTGAGAATTGCTATAAAAACTAGCAATAATCGCCACCATCAACCACCACAGCATATTAACTTCCGGCCGATACCAAACTGTATCGACAAAACCGTGAGCCATCATACCAGTTAAAGTGGCGATCGCCCCAATCAACCAAAACCCCTGATTTGATTTGAGATTTGGGGATTCTTCCTCTAAATGAGAGCTGTTAAATTGTGCGTCGCGCAATTTTTTGATCTGCAACAAACCTTGATTGACGGTAACAGTCATCAGCCACAGGAAACACATTAAACCGATAAAACCAGTTTCGACGGCAATTTCTAGCAGCACAGAATAAGCGCTCAAAGCAGTGAATTTTGGCTTCATATAAAGCGGATAAACTTTATTAAAAGCAGTATTTCCGGGCCCAATGCCGAGGATTGGCCGATCGCGAATCATGTCAATCACCGCCATCCAAACATTAATCCGAAAATTGTTGCTGCTGTCGCCGCGCCCGACAAACATACTCGAAACTCGATCGCGCAACGCTGGCACCAAAGCTACTCCCAAAATTAACGCTCCAGCCAAACCTCCTAACCCTAACGGTAGCGCCCAAGTGCGCCATAACCTAGGCATCAAAGGGCTGTACCAGTACCAAAGCAGGACTAAAAACACTACTAGCAGTGCCACAAAACCGATCCAAGCACCGCGACTGTCGGTGTAGCGCAAACACGCGCAATTCACTACCAGCATCGTCAACGCTAAAAGTTTGGTTCCCCATCCTTGCCACACAAAAAGTGCGGCGGCGCTCAAGGCAATGGCTGGTAGCAAATAGGAACCGAGCAAGTTGGGATTGCCCAAAAAACTGTAAACTCGGGTGACATCGGCTTGAGTAGAAGTCGGATCGTTCCAAGTAGCTAATGGTGGCACTTTATCAATCCACTGCCGCACGCCGTAGAAACTGACAATTAAAGCAACATTAAGATATACGGCTATTAACCACGATCGCAAACGGGAATCTCGCAATATCCGCGCCATCAGTGCAAAAAATAGCAAATACAGCGTTAGCTTCGTCCAGCCTGTAAAAGCGGCGGCTTTCACCGGCGACATTGCTGTGGCGACGGTAGCAATGCCCCAGTACAAAAGTACCAGCAAGTGAATGGGTGTGAGGGCGATCGCGCGATCGTCCGAAACAGTCAGCAGCACCCAAAACGCAGCGGCAGCAGCCATCAACACACCCACCAGGGCGTTGTTTACAAATGGGCCCATACCGAACGTCAAGGCGAGCAAAACAAAACCCAGGGGCTCGGCCCACTGCATCAGCCAGCTACTCTGCCGCCAACCGCGCAAAGAGCCGATCGCCAAATTCAATAAATAACTGCCACTTTGCCACTGAGAGAGCGACAAATTTGCCAGAGTTAACTGTTGCCAAACTGAATTCATTTCTTTAAATTCGTTATTCGTTATTCGTTATTCGTTATTCGTTATTCGTTGTTCGTTATTCGTTATTCGTTGTTCGTTATTGGCTGTAATAACAACAAATAACTAATAACAAGTAACAAGTAACCAATAACAAGTAACCAATAACAACTGTCAACTGTCAACTGTCAACTGTCAACTGACTTCATCTTTCCAACAACTCGGTAGCATTGGTACAGGGGAGCCAGAGCGCGTAGCGATATCCAGATTCTGGAGTGCCTTGAATCGAGAGTTTGCCGCCTTGAATTTCCACCAACTGGCAGCAAAGCAGCAGCCCCAAGCGTTCCCTAGCGCCGTAACCAGCTAACACAGGTGCCGTATCCGCAGCATTCTCGGCCACCAAAGCCGCCAACTCAGAAAACGCCAGCGTTAATCGCTGCGAAGCCTGTGTCTGTGACGGAAGTGGCGGTTCAAATTCCAGGGAGTCGGTTTCGGAGTTCGATCGCGCACCGCGATCGGCTCCGACCTTCAACAAGTAGTCGGAGTAGAGTTTAGCATGGGGCAAACTTTCACCCAACCAAGGATGAAAAACCCAAACTCCGATATTGATACCGTCTTGTTTCCGAGAAACGTGGACTCGAATCACGCTGCCTGCCCCAGCCGATTGAATAATGCTAAAAATTAAGTGGTGCAGCATTTGCTGAACTTTATCCTTATCGGCCAGCCAGATGCGCGGCCCGGGCCCCATTGACAAGTTAATTTCTTGCTCTCGTCTAGAGGCTGCTGGCGACAGGGTTGTCACAACTTGCTGAGACAAAGTTTCTATATCAACTGCGGTTCGCTTCAATGTGAAAGCGGTATCGTCTAGATCTGCCAGTTCCAAAATTTCTTCAACTAGCGATCGCAAAGATCGGCTGCTGTCTTGGATCACGTCGATATATTCTTTTTGCTTGCTCGTTAAGGGGCCGTAAATTTCTTGGTTCAATACGCTTGCCATGCCGAGGACAGAAGTGAGCGGGGTGAGCAATTCTTGCGCTAAATGATTCAGCAGTTTTACTTTAATTGAGTTAGTAGATAAATCGATAGGTTTGTTATTCATCGGTTATTTTTGTTGGTTCATTATCGAGCGCTTATTGTTAGATCGAGTCCGGTTAAATAATTCTAATTAAGTTTGTACTGAGGACGGCAGCCCTCAAAATCTTAAAACGCCGAACGAAAACAACTTTATTATCAGTGATTAACCGGCACTGATACTTAGTTACTTATTATACATCTTCCCCAAGTTTATAACAAGTTGTTTGCTGCAC
Source organism: Microcoleus sp. PH2017_28_MFU_U_A (assembly GCF_020738035.1). Lineage (NCBI taxonomy): Bacteria > Bacillati > Cyanobacteriota > Cyanophyceae > Oscillatoriales > Microcoleaceae > Microcoleus > Microcoleus sp. PH2017_28_MFU_U_A. Next base: position 30,898 of record NZ_JAEQCX010000088.1, on the reverse strand, counting down.
GAATTAAAAATAGAGTGGCAACCCAAAGGCAATATATAGCAGTTGACAGTTGACAGTTGACAGTTGACAGTTGACAGTTACGTAGTACGAGAATCAAACCGTTTATGCTAAAGGGTTATAGGATCTATTCATGACATGATTTATGTCCTAACCTATGTGGCGGTTGCTATATCATCCTTATTTTTGCTTCTCTCTTCCTGCGTCTCTCTTCCTACTTCCCTATTCCTAATTGCAGATTCGGACTAATTAAGATTTAATCATTCCTTCTAAAGCGGATTGCAAGTCTTGAGTGAGTTCGGCAACTGCTACCCTGCGGCTGCTTTGATATCCCTCCCAGCGATCGCCGACTGATATCGGTTCGCCCACGGTCATTTGCACCTGCTGTTTGCCCAAAGAAGGGCGGCCGAAAGGATTTCCGCCTTTGATGCGAGTCAGTACGTCCCACAGCAGTAAAGTTGTTTCTGCCAAACGTTCTGCTGTGAGCTTTTCTTGGACGTATCTGCCCGTGACTGAGACGAAACTTTCGACAAGTCTCATGTGCCACATCCGCAGACTTGCTTCTTCAGCGAGGCGATCGGCTAATCCTCTTTCTAAGGCACAAAGTCCTGCAATATCTTTGATATCTTCTCGATAAATATAGTCCCAGCCTGCTTGTTCCAGACGGCGGCAGCGGTCTATCAAACTGCCTTTGGGCTTCAAGTTAAAATATTCTTCTGCTACTTGCAAGCCTACGTCTAACAGTGCTGTCAGTCGAGGAATCATCGCTTCATTTTCCGAATCGTTTGTCGTTGTTTCGGGCAGCGGTATTAATGTCAAAGAAGATGTTTTTAACTGTAAATTTCGATGATAAAAACGGGCGTAAAACTGTTCCATTACTGTTAGTAAATGGTTGCCAACTCGAATCAGGCGCAGATATTGGAATTTGTGATGCTGGTCTGCGGGAGCGAGATTTTCTGCCTCTAATTTAGCAATCTCGGTGGGTTCTAAGGCTGGAAGTCCGCAATCTATTTCTAATTGAGTTAAAAGTTTTTCTAAGGGTTCCCAAGGTGGATTGACATAGCGGTATTGAATGCCGATCGGCACAATCAACACTTTTTCATCAGTACGTCCGGCTTTTAGCAAGTCTTCAACGCACCAGAAGCCCATTTGAGCGATTCCCGGTTCCAGGGGGCTAACTATTTCATTGTGACCGTTGGTGGCGCCTTCTGGGGCGGCGGCGATGGGAAATTGGCTGTTGGCGAATAAATCGCGGGCCGATCGCAATCCAGCGCGATCGATCTTGCCGCGCACAATCGGAGTACCGCCGAGGCGAGAATATAGCCAGCCGACGCTAGAACCGGCCCACAGAGGAATTCCGCGATCGTAGATAAAGTGGGAATGTACCGGGAATTGCAGGGGAATGCCTTTGGCGCGCGCCGCCTGGGGAACGAGTTTCCAAATTAGTTGTCCCAAACAGTAGGGATCGTCGGAGTTGGGATGGCGGAAGGCGAGTAAGAAGCGAACTTTTTGATTTTGAAATTGGTGGAAGAGTTCGGCGAGGGTTTCGACGTTTTCGGCTTGAATGTGGCTGATATTTGTCTTAAATCGCAGCCACCAGGGGAGTATTTGCTGACAACCATTGACGATGAGGGGGTTGTAGGCTGGGGGTATGAATTCCAGCGGTGGCTGAACTTGGTTTATAGAATTGGGCATTTGGCGATTTTCTGTCGTGCATTTCAATTGCATATTCGGGACGGGCTAGAAGCCCATCCCACAAGACTTGAATTATTTCTTGACATACAGTTTAAATGCACAACAGCTTAACTTACAATTTTTATTGTTCTTGTGGGATGGGCGTCCCGCCCGTCCAGAAAGAACGGGATCTTCTGGCCCATCCCACTTTTAAGAGTGTAAGTTATTAAATTTTAGTTCCTTAGTTAATCATGTGCGATCGATTTACCGCAATCAGATTCGATCGCGCGTGCGGACTTTAGTCCGCAGCCTGAAAGCGGACTTTAGTCCGCACTACAAACAAACGGTTTTTGTGATGGTAATCGACTCGACATGATATAAGACGGCGCTTGCAACCGCCCCTAGAGAAACAAAACCCACTTCAATGAGATTGCTAACTTAAGCTTATTGGTTTATAGCCGCAAACGCACAATTCCTGTCAGTAAGATTTTGGCAATCCAAAATCTAAAATCTAAAATCTAAAATCTAAAATCCTATTGTGCTGCTTCAAAAATCATCTCTTGGAAGTTAATCACGTCCGATCGCGGATCGCAGTGAGTGACTTTGACTTCTAGCCGATCGCCAATTTCGACCGATCGACCAAATCGCATCGCCAACTCCAAACCCAACTCTTCCAACAAAATCAAAGCCAGATTGCTATCTTCCCTCAACCAGCGCAGCATCAAAGCTTCCCAAACCTCATCAGGATTGCGCCGCAAATATTCCAATCCCCAATAACGGTTTGTTTGGCGTTCCACGGTAGAGGCTTCTCTAACTGCGGTACCGAGACACATCACAATATCCTGTATTTCTTGGGCGGAAAAAGGCAGTGGTTCGCCCCGCAGGTGGGCTTTAATTTGGAAGTGAGTCAGCAAGTCGGTATAGCGGCGGATCGGGGAAGTAACTTGAGTGTAGGATTCCAAACCTAAACCTGCGTGGCGTCCGGGGGTCAGACCCATTTCGCTGCGGGGCATACAGCGACGTACAGCGCAAGCGCGGGCTGGGCCAGCGGGCACGGCCAGCAGTTCTTCCTCTGGGGGGAGTTCCGGCTGCGGCTGATAGCGGTAGGGTATGGGCAGGCTGTGAGTTTGACCGTAGCGGGCGGCGACTTCGCCAGCTAAAATCATCATTTCCGCTACTAGCAATCTGGCTGTAGAGTCGTCGATGACGTGGATTTTGATCTCGTCGCCGTGGACTTTGATGACGGATTCGGGCATGAAAATGCTGATGGCGCCTTGGGCTTCGCGCCATTTTTGACGCAGTTTTGCCGCCGAGGCGATCGCGCTTATTTCCGGTTCTGCTTCAATTCCCAACTCCAGCATTTCGTCTACGTCATCGTAGGTTAAGCGATAGGTGGGTTTGATCTTGCTGATATGGATGCTGTAATCTTGGGCCGCGCCGATTTCATCTAAGGTGACACTAAAGCTGAGGGCGCTGCACTCTTTACCTTGAATTAAACTCATCGGCCCAGTTGCCAAAGCTGGGGGAAACATCGGGATCATGCCCGTGGGCAGATACACTGTAGTGGTGCGCTTTCTGGCTTCGAGGTCGAGTTCGTCTCCGGGGGAAAGCAAGCGTGTGGGATCTGCTATGTGTATCCACAGACGCTGCTGGCCGTTTTCGAGGAATTCTAGGCTGAGTCCGTCGTCGATTTCCGTAGTGCTTTCGTCGTCGATCGTGTAAACCTTGAGGTGAGTTAAATCGAGACGATCTGTGTCTGAGTCGGTTGAGGGTTCTTCTAGGCAGCTTTGCGCTACTTCTAATACCTTTGCCGATAGTTGTAGCGGAATTTGGCTTCGCCGCAAAAACAGGTTTTCGTGGGGACTCCACAGGCCGAGATCGACTAGGAGTTGAAATGCTGCTTCGGGGTTTTCGGGACGTTGTAAGCTGGCTAAAGTTTCTAAGGCCGGCGTGCGGTGAGTTGCTTCTTCTCCGAGGGTAGCAAAGCGTTCTAGGGCATCGAGGCGAGTTCGATCGCTAGTTGCCCAATCTACATTATTTTCACCAGCCAGCCGCCGTTTAACTCGATCCCAAAATCCTTGGGATTCTTGGTGTCGGTGCTGTTCTACTTCTTGCTGGTGTTTGATTTCGGCTACTTGGGCAACTGGTCGCGGTTCGTAGCGATCGCCCTTTTGTTTAAAATACAGTTTATCTGTGGACAGCAAACAATAAGCTGCATAACATTGCGCCGGAGTGCGATCGGAAAATAGCAGCATAGCCAGGGCTTCTGGATCTGTATTTTCTCCGTCGCCCACTAGAAGTTCCCAAGCTACTTCTAGACTCGACGGATCTGAGTAAGCTTCTACTTCTTTAAGAAATTTGGAAATGTCGGAGGGTTTGTAAGTTTCTCCGACTGCTTCATAGCTGATTTGTTTTGGCGGAATGCTGTGCGGTTGACCGTTTTCGTCTACCACTACCCAGTTTTTCTTGCCGTCAGGGCGATCGGCAACGGCCAGGCGGCGGTCGCCGTGCACTCTAAATTCTACTAACGTTCCCTTCTCCACTTGCCCGCTTTATTTTTGAGATTTTGGATTTTTACAGTTGCCACTTATCGAGTTTCTTTGCTTCCGATTTTAGATTTTGGATGTTTACATTTTTTAAATCAATTGTCAAAACTAACATCTAAAAAGTTCTGCTTTTTGTGCTTTAATTTTTAACTTTTGAGATTTTGATTAAGACTTACGCACCAGCGACTCAATACCAAATATTGCCAGCTATTAGCTACCATCGCTTGCGACAAAAAGACGTTGTTTTCGCGTAAGTCCTATTTTTGTCCAAAATCTAAAATCTAAAATCCAAAATCCAATTAGCCTTCTTGGTTTACGAAGGGCATCAAAGCTACAATTCTTGCTCTTTTGATGCTGCGGGTCAGGTCGCGCTGTTGTTTTGCCGTCAAACCGGTAATCCGGCGGGGCAAGATTTTACCGCGTTCTGTGACGTATTTTTTGAGCAAATCGACATCTTTATAGTCGATCGGGTCTCCTGGTTTGATTGGCGAAACGCGCCGGCGAAAGTAAGTCATGGTTCTTTGGTAATTGGTAATCTGTCATTGGTCATTGGTCATTGGTCATTGGTAATCGGTCATTGGTCATTGGTAATTGGCAATCGGTAATCAGTAATTCTTAAAAGATTCTTAAATGACTGCGATAGTAGAAACTATTAGCCATTAATCCTTAAATACTACTCATTCCCCATGCCCCATGCCCCATTCCCCATGCCCCATGCCCCATTCCCTACTTGATCTCTTTGTGAGTAGTGTGCTTGTTGCAGTGGGGGCAGAACTTTTTGAGTTCCAGCCGTGCCGTCGTGTTGCGACGGTTCTTGGTCGTGGTGTACCGAGACACGCCTTTGGAGCGTTTGCTCGCGTTTGTTCGGCACTCAGTACACTCTAGAGTAATTATGATGCGGACGCCTTTAGCCATAATTCTAAATAAATTTCGACTAATTTAAACACAATTTATTATCGTCTCACATTTGTCTGCACTTGGTCAAGCAATCTTCTGACTTTGATGTCAAGCGAGTAGCCGCGCTTGGTTCCGATGACGATCGTCCTACCGAGTCGATCGTGAAAAGCTTGGGGAAACCTTTCTGCGTCGGTGAAAGCAACGCTACAGTCGATCGCCAGTGGTAACATCAGCAGCAAGACGCCCGCGTTAGTGGAGGTGAGCCCACCTACACCTGCGAAGGCTAGGGCGGCGCAAAAGCCCAGCAATGCCTCGCGCTTGCACAATTCTTGCACTCCGGGAGTCCGTTGGAATCTAGGATCGAAAATTTTCATGTCCAGGGCCCAGCGCCCGAGACTTTGACCTTGGTTTTTCCTGACGATGGCTACGCGCATTATCATCCACAGCAGGACAAAAAGAAAGGTTTGGGCGATCGGATTGGTGCCGAGAATCAAACTGGGTATCCAAACGGCGATCGCATCGATGCAGAAGGCACCGGCGCGGCGATCGAGTGATACTTTGGGCAAGAGGGGAACTAGGTCGGAACTCATTGGCAAAAAAAAGAATTACTTTGAAATGGGTAAGTCCTATTTCTATCGTAATCGAAATCAAGGGGCTTGAAGCCGTAGGGCATAAAGTCAAGGCGCAGCTACATATTAATAAACCTCATCATGGCTTTCAATATCAACTAAGAGAATCACCATTTCTAACAATTCCTCATCTTCAGAAAAATTAAAAATTATTCTGCAATCATATGCAACAGAACAAGACCATAATCCGGCTAAGTCCCCTCCTAACTTCTGAGACTTCAAAGATGGCGTAAATGGATCATCTGCCAGTAGCTTTAACACCTTAGTAATTTGATCCTTTAATTGTGGATTTTTCTGTACGATCTTCCTAAAAGATCGATTAAATCCACTACTCCAGACAACTTCCATCATCATCTCCTAGTAAATCTGCGATCAAATCATCAACACTTCCTCTCTTTGCTGTCCCATTCTTAAAAGCTTCCATCACTTCCTGAGCATTAGCCAAAATTTCATCCCTCCGATTTTCAATCCGTCGCTTGCGGATTAGCTCAAACAACTGATCCTGATCTTCTATTGATAAACTTTCGACCTGAGCAATAATTTCTTGTACAGTCATCATACAGCCTCCTTTAAACTAAAATCAACGAAATATTTCGCCTCCGCCAAAACCCAATCCTTAATCAAACGGCTTAATCCTTATTCCGTTATAATCCACCAAAAGGTCAATATCACTACTCTCATCGACAACACCCCGCGCCACCGAACCAAACACCCGTACATTAAACGCCCCATGTCGCAGCGCCACCGCCAGGATATCCTCGCCCTTGGACTTTAATAACTATTGTAACTTCAGCATAGGATTTCCTCAAGCATCAATTTAATTTGAAACTTTACAGACTTACAGATCCATTCGTGGAAGCCCCCCGCGTTCACATCAGGAGTGTCAAAAAAGCCCTTAATATAATTATATAGCAACTGCCAAGACTGTTAGGATATTCTTAATCACCGAAACTCTTGCCCGGAAATCCCAAGATCAAAACTTAAACTTTTCGTCAAAAACTGTGTAATGTCTGCAAATGTGCGATCGCCCCATCCCAAATCCCCGCTGAAGCAAGTGTTAATCAGACTTGTCCTCGCCGTAATTGCTGCTGTTATCGCGTTCAACATTCCTCACTCCTTAATTCCCGTGTTTAAAGAACCTGTATCCGAAGCATCGCCGCCGCCCGAAATCCAAAACGTGCTCGCCGGGAAGCGCAGAATTGTGACTGTGGGGGACAGCATCACCGAAGCGGCGAAATACCCAGGAGGTTACGTTTGGCTGCTGCAACGCTATCTGAATGCCCTGTATCCCGATCGCAAAATCGAGATCGTCAACGCGGGAATCTCCGGTAACAAGGCGAGTGATATGCAGGCGCGTTTTCAGAAAGATGCGATCGACAAAAAGCCAGATTTAATCACGATAAACGCCGGAGTCAACGACGTTTGGCACGCTTTTTTCGACTTCCAAAAACTTCAGTTTCATCCGCAAGGCAACTTAGCTGCGGGAGTACCCCTGGCAGAATATATAGACAAAATAACTCAAATGGTGCTAGCAGCAAAAGCCGCCAAAATTCGAGTCGTGCTGCTTTCTCCTACTCCCATCCGCGAGATTCTAGACGGCCCAGAAAATCACAGGTTGCAAGAATATGTCGTCGCGATGCGAGAAATTGCGAAGCAAAATCAGTGTTTATTTATCGATTTGAATGCGCCATTTCGGGAAGTTATCGGCACCTATCAAAAACACGCCGGAAAAACTCTAAATTTGTTAGCAGCCGATGGAGTTCACCCGAATCCGTCGGGATATCGAATCATTGCTTTTACTATCTTGCGCGGTTTGGGAGTACCCGCTAAGGATATTGAAAATTTGCAGGTGAAAAATTGAGCAGAAGGAAGAAGGAAGAAGGAAGAAGGAAGAAGGAAGGAAGAAGGAAGAAGGAAAGAAGTAGCTGTAGGGTGTGTCGCCCTTAACAATCTCTAAATTTGACAGACAATCTCACAGCGACGCACCTGACAAAGAGGGTTGAGGAAACAAGCCGTAGTCATTAGTATTTGTAGGGTGCGTCGCCATAAAAAATCCCTAAATCCAATCGACAATCTCACAGCGACGCACCTGATACTTAGGGTGCATGGAAACAAGTCATTTTTTTTCGCAGCCATATTTTTCATAAATGGTATTAATCATCAATGGGCGGATGATAGCGCTTCAACCAACAGCTACCGATGATCACCAACGCTACCACAACAATCATTTCCGTCCAAAAAAATGACAGGAAATCGCTAGCAGTTCCCACTGGCGGAACTCCCGGTTGAGAGTTGCGAATGCCGGGAAAAGCAAACAGCATCACACCTGTCCAACTCAACATTCCGACTTCCGGCAACTTGCCAGATTTCATCACCTTTAATGCTAGCAACAGCGCCATGATTGACAGCACCCACATGATCACAATAATCACCAAGGAAAAGAATTTTACCGGAATCGATCGCGTGGCTGAAACATCGATATAAATAAATATAGATGAATTCTCTTCCATCGGCTTATAACTGATATCGAAGCCGGGAACATCGGCATTAAATTTAAATTCCAGCGGCACAGGATTTAGTTGGAAGGGAGCAAACTGTTTGCCAATTGAAGCCAGCGGGTCAATTGAAATAGCTACTTTAGCAATGTGCGTGTCAAACGGATAATTGTTGATTTTTCCCTTGACTAAGTTAAACTTTAATGCCGGGACAATCATCGGTTTGCCTTCTTTAAAGCTAATTTCCGAATCCTCGATATTGGCACCGTTAACTGTCATTAATAAATCTTGAGCCGGGTAAGTAGGCCCTTTTTTATAAATACCTTTAAGCTCGAACTGCAAGCGGGTTTCTAATTCGTTTTTAATCGGGTCTACGCCAATTACGGTCATTTTGACCTCAACCAAGCCTTTGGGGGCTACAGCGGTATCTGGAGAGGGGCTGTAAGGCTCTTGGGCATTAGCATTGTGAGAGTAAATAGATAAGATAATTGCCAAACTTACGGCTAGGCTGCAAATTAAAATAAGTATTTTTTTGATATTTGATTTGTTGACAGTTTGCATTAATTAGGGATATTTTATGTATTGACTTGTTGTTAGTATTCCCCGCAATACAAAAGGTTCGTAGTGAGGACTTTAGTCCTCTGACGGATGCGGACTAAAGTCCTCACTACAAACCTATTTTATCTTAGTTCTCGGGAAGCAGTACGTTTGGTGTAAAGCTGCCGTGCAAACCGTAGGGAATGTGCTGTTTTAAATGCAGGCGCGCTAGGGGGCCTTTGGTGATGTCGCGGGCATCTAGAATCGCTAAGGTCGATCGATGATTAGCCGCATCATACATCAAAACCAGCAGCCAACCGTCATCTTCAGCCCTTGCAGCCTCAGGCGAGACGGCTGAATCACGGGGAACAAAAACTGGTTCACCAGCAAAGCCGCGCGGCGCGACACTCCAAACTTGCCTTTCACCCGTGTGGAAATCTATTTTAAGAATAGCTTGCAAAGGAGCATTCCCAGTGGCAGAGTCAGCGGCGCCGATATAAAGATATCGGTAAGGTTGTCCGACATTATTCGGATGCAAAGTCGGAAACTCGCAACACCGAGTTTCCACAACTTGATGCTGCACGGTTTTGTCTTGCAGATTTAACTTGAACCGCCACAACTCGCCCGCTGGAATGGTGTCAAAATCAATCTCCAGAAAATCGCCGTCATGTTCGACAGTGGGAAATGATTCGTAGCAAACTGAATCTACAAAAACTTCGCCGTTTTCTTCCCAGGCGTTGCAGTGGTGGAACACAAAACAAGGTTCGGTTTCTAATATTTTTACCTCGTCAGTGCCGTTGCGCGGAATTAAAATTGCCTGGGTGGGCTTGTTTGGCGAAAATTTAATGCACTGCGCTGCACTCCGAAATCCTAACAGGAAAAGTAGGGGATTGAAGCTGACAGGATTTTGGAAGAATATGCAGTAATTCTCGGTAATTACCATGTCGTGCAGGAAGGCAAAACCCGGGATTGCGTGGGCGTGTTTTTGTAAAAGTTTGCCGCTTTCGTCGAGTTCGTAAATGGTGATTGTACTTGACAAACCGGGCTTGACGGAAAAGTTGACTAATCTGTCTCCGGCTCCATTTTTGCCTTTTTCAATTCTGGGGTGGGCGGCGAAGGCTTCACCGGGTTGTAAAATCCCGTCTAGGGTGTCTAATCCGAGGGTTTCTAGGCTGCGGGGGTCGAGTCTGTAGGGCTGTGCTGCTTCCCAGAGTGCTAGCAGTTTGTCACCCCAATAAATGATGTTGGTGTTGGCGATGTTTTTGATTTTGACATCAAAGATGTTGGCTAACCAGCCTCCGGGTTTCTGTGTGCCGAATACGCCTCGGTGCAGGATTTTTCCGGCTTTTTGTTCGGCGAGGTAGCCTTCGGTGTGCACGAATCGGTTGCGGAAGTGGGCGCGTTTTTCTGAAATTGCGATCGCACAAATCATGCCGTCGCCGTCAAAGGGGTGGTGGATGCGCGATCCGTTGACATCCAATAATCCGGGCCCGTTACGAAAGAATGTGCCTTGTAAGCCTTCTGGGATCTCGCCTTCGATGTTGTCAATCCAGTAGTCGGCTTCGTTGGGTTGGGATTCGTAGCCACGCTGCCAGTCTTTGCGATCGTATGATAAGTTTGGGGCTACTGTTTTGGCTGGGGAAGTTTGTAAGTTTTGCATTGGTAGAATAAGCTTTTATTGATTTAACCGCAGAGGGCGCAGAGAGCGCAGAGAGAAAGAAAGAAATAAAGGAGAGAAAAATAGCAGAAAGAAAACTATCAAGATATTCGCAGTCTATTTTCTTCCTTCTTCCTTCTTCCTTCTTCTTTCTTCTTTCTTCTTCCTTCATTTGCTTTCTACGGTGCGGGTTTCGGGAATTGATGTCGGTACTAAGTCGGGAAAGTATTCGGGCATGAAATGCTGTCCGCCCGGTTTTGCACAGCCCAGTTCGGGTTCTAATACTGGGAGAGATTGTTGGTAGTTTGGATCGCCGCTTTCTGTGCTTTCTGCCGGGAGCCAGTTTAAGAAGGGGAGGGGTAGCAGTGTGGAGAGGTTGGCGATGACTACTAGCAGCCAGAGGTTGTCGAAATTGCGATCGGTAATTCCGAGCCAGTGTGTCAAAATTGCACCGCCTTCGTAGGAAATAATTCCTGCTAAATTGGTGACAGACATCAGCACTGCAAATAAGGTTGCTTCGACGCCTGGAGGACACAACCGCGCTGATAGTACCAGCACGGGCATATAAGCAATTTGTCCGATTACTGTCAGGATCAGGCTGTCTCCGATGCTGAACCATTGGTCGTCAATTCCTAATGCTCGGTTGGCATGAGTTACTAATAATAATGTAGTCATGCCCAAGGCACTTGCAATGACTGTTGACCAGCCGAAAATGACTCGAAATGGAATTGCTTTGAGGTAGCGCTGAAACAGCCAAATGCCAACGAGGGCGGCTATGCTGGTGACGAGGCGCACTCGTCCGAGAAATTCTGGCTGAAAGCCTAATTCGTTGGTGCTAAAAAAGAAGAAGGCGGAGTCCGAGCTTGGTGTGGATTGCCACAGAAATAGAAAGGCGGTGGGCAACCAAATTGTTTTTTGGGCAACAGCTTGCCGCAGTTGTTTGAGTTGGTCTTTTACTGTTTCAAAGTCGGTTCTTTTGTTGACTTTTTCTTCGGTAATTAACCAGGCTGTTGTTGATACGATTAGCGGGAAAGATGCAGTGATTAAAAAGATGGTGTGGGTGCTGAAGTGTTGCAGCAGGGAACCGCTGAGGTAAGCGGTAATTAGTCCGCCAATGGCTGATGCGCCCCAAGACAAGGATTGCAGGGAACCGGCGTCGCTAACTGTTTCCTTTCTCGCTCTTTCTACTACTAGGGAGTCGGCGATTACGTCGCTGACGGCTAGTGAAACAGAACTTAGGGCGATCGCCCCTGTGGCCGCTAAGGGCGTGTGTACGACTGTGGCCATCCCCACCCATGCTGCCGTTCCCAACAGCCCCGAGAGGACGATATAAGGCCGTCTGCGGTAGCCGAATATGGGCAACCCGTCGGACATGAAGCCGAACAAGGGTTTGATAATCCAAGGTATGGCGACGACGCCCAGCATGGCTGAGACTTCGGCGGGAGTCATGCCGAGTTCGTCTTTGAGGAAGAAGCTGACGGCTAAGCGGGCTAGTCCGAGGATGCCTTGGACGAAATAAATCAGTAAGATGGCTATGAGTTCCGGGGTTGGCTCATTCCCGAAGAATACTTTTTCTTTTAAGGATTCTTTGAGTTTGCTGGCGCCAGAGGGGGAAAGGAGCATTTGAGCAATATTTCTTAATGAATCTCAATATTTATAACACATTCTTAATGAATTGACAGTTGACGGTTGTGACGGTTGTCAGTTGACGGTTGACAGAAGTCCAAGGGAAGCAAGGGTTTCAGCAATTAGCACTTGGACGATCGCCAGGAGAGCTTGCTACGATTGTAATTAATCTGAATTTAAGGATTTTTTGTATCAATGAAAGCAGAAATCAGAATTTGCTCTCTGGCAGTAACTTGGATTTTAGGAGCGGGGGCTCATTTAGCCTTGGCTTTACCTGTTGCTAATCAGCAAGGAGATTATACGGGGCTGCTGGCGAGACAGCGGGGCAACAGGCAGGTGAATTGGGTGGTTGTTGACTCGGATTCTCAAGGGTTAAATTGCCGGATGGCTCAGCGATTTAGATCTGTTTCTGTAGATGCTCTTGATGCACCAGATGAGTTATTTGAAAAAAATAAACATAATGTTTCGCAGTGGCCTGTGGTGACCACTTTTCGGCGGGGACAGCGCTTGCAAGCGGTGACTGGAAATAATGCTAATCAAATTATGATTGCTGACTCTCAGGGTAAGCCTTGGTTGCCGATTTCCACTGATAAGGGTAATTGTTTTGTGCGGGCGAACAGCCGTTTTGTTAAACCGATTCGTGAAAATCCTACTACTTTGAAACCTTTGGAATAGAGAAATGAACCGCGAAGGCGCGAAAAACGCGAAGGAAGAGAAAGAAGAGAAGGAGTTTTGTATGATTATTCATCCTAATAATGTCCCAGAAAGTACAGGCTCAAATTATCCTCAGCAATTTAAATATGCTGTTGCGGGAAGAGTTAAAAAACGCTTGGGTGATGCTGCGGGTTTGCAGAATTTTGGGGTAAATTTGGTGAGGTTGGCGCCGGGAAGTTGCTCTGCTCTTCGACATTGGCACTCTCGTCAAGATGAGTTAGTCTATGTTCTGGAAGGGGAAGTTACTCTGATTACAAATTTGGGTGAGCAATTGCTAAAATCGGGTATGGCGGCGGGTTTTCCGGCTGGAGATGCTGACGGGCATCATTTGGTGAATCGCTCGAATGCTGATGTGGTTTATCTAGAAATTGGCGATCGCACTCCTGATGATTCAGCAAGTTATCCCGATGATGACTTAATCGCGAAAGCGGGCGATAATGGTTGGATTTTTACGCATAAAAACGGCGAGATTTACTAAATATCAAGGGTTATTAGCCCCCTTCAGGTGCGGGCGGATTGTTTTTATGGAGAGGTTTAAATCCCCGTCTTAAAAACCTCGCACTCATCTGTCAACTGTCAACTGTCAACTGTCAACTGTCAACTGTTTATGAGTCAAGTTAATCTTTGGAGTTCTGCGGAACACGCTTTGTGGTATCTTGCTAAGGCTGATGGTATTCCTCACCGCACTGAGGGTGAGGCGGTTTTGTTGGAGGAAGTGCCGAAAGATGTCAAGCGGATTCTGGATGTGGGTACGGGTGATGGGCGGTTGTTGGGTTTGCTGAAGTGCGATCGCCCGAATGTTGCATCTGTGGCGATCGACTTTTCGCCAACTATGCTGGAAAAAGCCCGCATTCGCTTTGCTGATGACAATACTGTCACGGTAATCGAGCACAATTTTGACGCACCTCTGCCGGATTTGGGCAAGTTTGATGCGATCGTTTCTAGTTTTGCCATCCATCACGTAGAGGACGATCGCAAACGTTCGCTTTACGCCGAGATTTTCGAGCTTTTGGAACCCGGAGGCATTTTTTGCAATTTGGAGCACGTAGCGTCCCCAACAGAGGCTTTGCATGAGAAGTTTCGAGAGGCACTGGGTATCAGCAAAGAGGGTGAAGATCCTTCTAATAAATTGCTGGATGTGGAAACGCAACTGAGTTGGTTTAGAGACATTGGTTTTGACGATGTAGACTGTTATTGGAAGTGGCGCGAACTCGCTTTATTAGTTGGGGTGAAACCTTTTTAGCTGCGGGTAAGGACTGCCTTGTCGTGTCCTTTTAAAATGGAAAATAGTCACAATTAGTAAGGTGCGTCAGATTTTTAAACCCTCAATAATCGTTCTAGAAATTCACCTGACGCACCCTACAGCTTGATTTGAGTATACCAGTTGCCTAAGTCCTGAATATAAGAGGTTGCTGTCATAGTAGAAGTCGATCCAGAACAGTTCTGGTTATTTGAAAATAACCAACAGAGTATTCCAGTTAGAGGGCTTTTTTAAGAGTTATTAACCAAACGATCGAATTAACAACAAACAAAAAGGTATAAAAAATATAGATTGATGGAGCGCAGATAGCTCGACCTAAAGAAGGCATTTTAATTGTTTTTAATGAACCGAGCGGGTGAACAAGACCTTCCGGAATTGAGCGAGTATTAAAACTTTCATCTAAGGCGTTTTGATTGTTCAAGAATTGGGTAAGTGCATCGACTCTTTGTATGCAATAAAATTGCACCTTCCAGTAGGTAGCTTCTAACAACCAAAAACCAAAAATTATAACGTATCCTAGCGGAACTAACGCATCTATTTTGCTGGCAAACGCCCAACCAATCAACGCTACCCAAATGGTAATTGCCGTAGTTTTTAATTGCTGCAAAATTGTATTAAAGTTAGCTATTTTTCTCTCTAGTTCCTCTGCTCCTTTTTGCAGCATTGCTAGCTGAAATTCAAATCGATCCATGTTTGATTCCGGGAACATTTATATTAGAGTTATCGAAAAAAATATAATCTTCTTTTCTTTCGGTGTCGTTAGAGAACTTCGCCTGACGCACTCTACAAGTCGATTTTAGATTATATATAGCAATCCTAAATCATTTGCATAATTATTGTAGGGGCAATCCCCCCGTGGTTGCCCGATAGATTAGGGGTAGGCACGGGGGCACTACCCCTACAAATTTTGCGAATCATTTAGGATCGCTATAGTAAGGTGCGCTACTGTCCCGAAATTCCCGATCGCCGTTAGAGAACTTCGCCTGACGCACCCTACAACTCTGGCTTTTACTGTTATTGGAAATGGCGGGAACTCGCTTTGTTGGTGGGAGTTAAACCAGTCATCATTATAAATGGGTAAGAACACGGGTGGGGAAATCGACCCTGAAAAGTATCGTCCAATTCACCGCCAAATCCGCCCCAAGTTTAAGATAAATCCCGGTAATACATCCTCTCCAGAAAGTTCTGTGGGATGTTCTAAAACCTGAATTTCTTGTCCTAAACGGTAGATTTCGACTCGTTGATTCTGAGGGTCAATTAACCATCCCAATCTCGCACCATTGTTGAGATACTCCTGCATTTTCTCTTGCAGTTTAGTAAGGCTATCTGTCGCTGAACGTAGTTCAATCACAAAATCTGGACACAAGGGAACGAATCCTCGGCGTTGTTCGGGAGTCAAAGCTTCCCATCGTTCTCGTCGCACCCACGAGGCATCCGGGGAACGGCGAGCACCGCTGGGGAGGATAAATCCTGTGGAGGAGTCGAAGGGTATACCATGACCCCCTTCCTCTTCGACCCACTTGACTAAAAAGTAGGAAATTTTGACATTACGATATCCTGATTCGCCTCCCGTAGGTGGATTCACGATTAATTCTCCTTGGGCAGTTCGTTCTAATCTTAAATCGGGATTGGCCGCCGCAAGTTCCTCGAACTGTTCGGGGGTGACGTGGAGAATGGTAGATGTGGGGAGTTCTAGGCTGAGGGTGGATGGCATCGTGTCACTACCGGGAAAATGGGGCGATATCTTTCTTTATTTTAGCGGATGGGAGAAGTTTGGGCCGATCGCGCCGGGGAGCATCTCAGTTTTGCATTTGTAGTGTGAGCTCGTATAGCTCCCTTGCTTAATTATTACCGAAGTTACCAGAAAGAATTGGTTGAAAGCCGGAACACGAGTGAGGGAGAAATTAAAATCAGACTATTCATTACTCCAATCCTCTTACTTCTAGGTAGAGGTCGCTCTCAAACTGTCAACTGTCAACTGTCAACTGTCAACTGTCAACAATTGAAGGGCATAATTGAGACACAGAAAGCTAGGCTGTACGCTTTGGGGGCGATCGACAATTGAGATTTCTATGAATTAAATTAAATCCGGTACTTTAGGTTTAATTCGCCGCTCGTACCAGTTCATTAACGGGGTGGCGCTAATGCCGTGCACAATCACAGAAATTACGATCGTAGTAAAAGTAATCCAGGCAATTTTCTCGGCAGTTTCGCCTTTCAAACCGTGACCGAAAGCATAGGTAAGATAATAGATTGAACCGACGCCGCGAATGCCGAACCAACCGCAGAGCCAGCGGCTGGCGGGATGCAAGCGACTGCCAATCGTACTAATCCAAGCTCCCACAGGCCGAATCAAAAAGATTAACAATCCAGCTATTAAAAGGGCGTAGCTTCCATGTGCAACGAGAGCTTCTAGGCGCAACATGGAACCCAATATTAAAATTGTTCCTACTTCCATTAACTTTTCTATGCGCTCAGTAAAGTGCAGTTGGGAAAGCGGTTTTTCGGGGTCGCGGTAACTGCGCTGCACTACAATTCCTGCTACAAAAACTGCGAGGAATCCGTAGCCGTTGACTACTTCGGTGAGGGAATATGTGAGCAGAATTGTGCTGAGAGCGATGAAATCTTCCATTAGTTCGTCGGCGGGCCTGTAGCGTTGCAATCGGCGATCGATCCAAGTGACGGCTTTGGCTACTAAAATGCCCATCACGATACCTGCGGAACCCGCCCAAAGCAAGTCAACTGCCACCCACTGCGAAAACCAGTTCGGCCAGTTGTTATCTTTTAGCGCATAAATGCCGAAATAAACAAAGGGAAAAGCTAAAGCATCGTTCAAACCGCCTTCCGATGTTAAGCCAAAACGCAATTCATCGCGATCTTCTATATCAGCTATCTGAACTTCTGAGGCTAAAACTGGATCTGTGGGTGCCAGAATTGCTCCTAGTAAAATGGCAGGGCCCCAATCTAATTTCACAAACCAATGAGCGATCGCAGCAACAGCAAAAATCGAAATCGGCATTAAAAAACCGAGCAGCCGCGCGGTGGAATTCCAGGCCCAAAGTTGTAGCGGGCGATTCATTTTTAAGCCGCAACTAAACAGAGACACAATAACTACAAATTCTGTGAGTCTTTCTAAAAATTGAGCATCGGGGCGCAATTCAACCAGCTTGACGCCGTAGGGCCCCAATCCGATACCGACAATTAGATAAATTAAGGCATAAGATACCGGCAATCGCGAAATCCATCCGGAGCCCAAGGTGACGGTGAGCAGGAGGATGCCAATCACTAGCAAGTTGAGAATGTAATGATCTACCATAGCGATCGCACTTTTAATCAGCTTTAACAAGTGCAATCTTGACAGATAAAAGCTTCTGGCACATCCGCCACCAGCTAGAGTCTGCTATCCTCCGAAAGTTATATTTATGAGTTATTAGTTATGAGTTATTAGTTATTAGAAACAACAACAAACACCAAACCTAAGACAAATAACTAATGCCCTATGCCCTATGCCCTATGCCCCATGCCCCATGCCCAATAACTACCGACTTTTTTCCGTAGAGATGATGTGCAAATCTACGTGTTTGAGCGATCGCACTAACTGTTGAGTCAAAGAACCCCGAAACAGCAATTTCCAGCGTGATTGCTGGCTTTCGCCGATCACAATTTGAGTAATCCGATACTGTTTAGCTACCTCAGAAATTGCTTGTGCGATATTCGGACTTTCCACCCGCAGAAATTGGCCGTTAAATTCTTGGCAAAGCTTCTGGCAAGTTTCAACGTGCAAGCTTTCGGATTTTGTTAAGAAGCGATCGGGAGCATCCACAAACAAAGCATAAAATGGGGCATTCATGTAGTTCGCCAGCCTTGCACCCCGCCGCAGCAGTTGCAAGGAATTAGGAAAAGTCGATACGCATACTAAAACTCGTTCGTGAATGTTGCAAGATTGACCTTTTAAAGTTGCTGCATCGTCTTCAACACTATCTGCTACCTCCCGCAGCGCCAGTTCTCGCAATGCGATTAAATGACGGCGCTGGAAAAAGTTTTTTAAAGATTGTTCTATTTTTTCAGGAGCGTAGATTTTGCCTTCTCGCAACCGTTCTTCTAAGGTTTCGGGCGTGACATCAATAACGACTATTTCGTCAGCTTCTTCGAGAATGCGATCGGGTACTCGCTCTCGCACTACAACTCCCGTAATTCTCGCTACTAAATCGTTGAGACTTTCTATGTGTTGAATGTTGAGGGTAGAGAAAACATCTATCCCTGCTTTCAGAATTTCTTCGACATCTTGATATCGCTTTTCTCGCAGAGAACCGGGAACGTTTGTATGAGCCAGTTCGTCTACTAATGCTAGTTGAGGGCGGCGTACTATTAGGGCTTCAGTATCCATTTCGGTAAGTGCTTTTTCGCCGTGCAGCATTTCTTTTCGCGGGACTATTTCTAGTCCTTCGCCTTTAGCTGCTGTCTCTTTCCGCCCGTGAGTTTCTAACAGTCCAACGGCGACATCAATGCCTTCAGATTTGAGTCTGTGCCCTTCTTCCAGCATTCGGAAAGTTTTGCCGACACCGGGGGCCATTCCGATAAAGATTTTGTGCTTTCCCCGGCGGTGAGGGCGATCGTAACCGCGATTTGGTTGGGCGTAAATTGCGTCGGAATTGTTACTGAGTTCGCTAGAGTGAATCATCGCAGTTGGCAGTTGACAGTTGACAGTTGACAGTTGGCAGTTGGCAGTTGGCAGTTGATAGTTGACAGTTGACGGTTGACAGTTGACGGTTGACAGTCAATTACCGATTACCAATGACTACTAAGAGGGCGGGCATGGGGCACCGCCCCTACCTGACTAATGACTAATGACTAATGACTATTCACTACTGACTGCTGACTACTGACCACAGAGTATTATAAACCGTCGAGAGCCACATTTAGTTTGAGGACGTTAACTCCCGGTTCGCCGAAAATACCGAGAAATCTGCTATCTGTATTTTTGGCTACTAACATTTCGACTTGATTGAGATTGACCGATCGCACTTTTGCTACCCGTTCAATTTGCGATCGAGCTGATTCTACGCTAATGTGCGGATCGAGGCTAGAACCGGAAGTGTAAACTAAATCCGCAGTCGGTTTGATACCAACTAAATTGAGGCGAGCCAACTCAACTTCTACCCCCTGAAAACCATCTTTTTCATTACCTCGCTTCAGCAGATCCGAGTTGCTGGGAGCAAGATTGCTCGCTCCCGAAACGCCCGTTCTCTGACTTAAGTTTTCTGCCTTTGTGGGGTCGTAATCTATTGCCACAAAGCTGCTGTAATTTGTGGTGCTAGGGCGCCCCCAAAAATATTTATCCGAGCCGAAAGACTGACCGATTAACGATGAGCCGACTACAACTCCTTGGTTGGTAATTAAACTGCCGTTTGCTTGGGAATTGAAAGCAAGTTGACCGATTGCGAGCAGGATTAAGGGATAAATAATCGCTGTGATTCCCCACAAAACTAAAGTAACGCGAATAGCTCTGATTAATTCTCTCATACATGACCTCAATGAAGGAAGTTCGGCAACGGATTGTGTAACGGATTGTGTAACGGATGTCATGAAAAACTGGATGCCCGAAACCGGATTTTTGCGAAAATATTTGGTTTAGCCGCCAGATTCGGTAAAAAAACCGGTTTCTAAGGTTGACAATGGAAATGCCTAAAATCTTTCTGGCTGAAAAATCACGACAAACAAATAAACTGCTAGCCCAATAATTACTAAACCCAAAAGACTTAAACCCCACGCCGCTTTTTTGGTCAAACCTTCATCCGCAGCCGCATAAACCGCGGGTGCAATTATCAAGTTAAAGCACATTACCAGAAATAGCTGCACCGGGATTGGGTGGCGCGATCGCAGCATTTTCGCTAACTCAATTGTTTCTTGAAAGTCTCTGGGTAAAACATCATTCAGCAAATCATTCCGTTTCATGAATTCTCCTTTGTTGGGAACTAAATATCTGTCTTTCTCTTAGATTTTTTGTGGGAAAATCGAGGCATAGCCTCTGGATATGCGTTCCCAGGCAGAGCCGGGAAGAGTCATCCGTTACATCCGCCCTGCGAATCGGTAGTCGAAGTTTTTTATGCTAACCCGATCGCAGCAATGAAAACATCGATAATTTTGATGGCGATAAACGGCGCAACTGCTCCGCCCAATCCGTAGATTAAAATGTTCCGCTGCAACAGTTGATTGGCACTTAGTGGTCTAAATTTGACACCAGTTAGTGCCAGGGGAATCAAAGCGGGAATAATCAAAGCATTGTAAACTAATGCTGACAAAACCGCCGATTGACCGCTGGCTAAACCCATGATGTTTAAAGCGCCGACGGGAGCAAACATTGCGGGAATAATTGCGAAGTATTTGGCGATGTCGTTGGCTAGCGAAAACGTAGTCAGCGCGCCGCGAGTAATTAGCAATTGTTTGCCAATTGTCACTAAGTCAATCAGTTTTGTGGGGTCAGAATCTAAGTCCACCATGTTTGCAGCTTCCTTCGCCGCTTGGGTTCCGGAATTCATCGCCAAACCTACGTTTGCTTGGGCTAGGGCGGGTGCGTCGTTGGTTCCGTCTCCCGTCATTGCTACTAATTTACCTTCGGCTTGTTGCTTGCGAATTACTTCGATTTTGTCTTCGGGAGTTGCTTCGGCGATGAAGTCGTCTACTCCGGCTTCGTCGGCAATTACTGATGCTGTAATTCGGTTATCTCCGGTGAGCATGATGGTGCGAATTCCCATTTTTCGCAGTTGGTCAAACCGATCGCGAATTCCGGGTTTAATCACATCTTTCAAATAGATAATTCCGTAGGTGTCGCTACCTTGACAAACGCCTAAGGGTGTGCCTCCCAATCGCGAAACTCGCTCGTAAGCTTCATCGAGATCCGGGCCGAAATTGCCGCCGCGCGATCGCACAAAACCTTTAACCGCATCCACCGCACCCTTGCGAACTTCCGTACCGTCGGGTAAGTCCGTACCAGACATCCGCGTTTTTGCGGAAAAATCAATGCCTTCAGATCCTTGGGAGTTGGTGCGATCGAACTCCACCTGTGCGCCCAAATTCTGAGCCAAACGGACGATCGACTTTCCCTCGGGAGTATCGTCAAAAACGCTCGCAGTCAGCGCTACCTGCGCCACTTCTTGCAGCGAATGACCGTTTACCGGGATGAACTCCTCGGCTAAACGGTTGCCCAGCGTAATCGTTCCCGTTTTGTCCAAAATCAGCGTATTCACGTCGCCGCAAGCCTCCACGGCCCGCCCAGAGGTCGCTATCACGTTAAATTGAGCGACGCGATCCATCCCCGCAATGCCGATCGCACTTAACAAACCGCCGATCGTTGTCGGAATCAGCGCCACCAACAGCGAAATCAGCGTCACCACACCCACAGGAGTTTTGACATAATTGCCCACGGGCGGAATCGTCGATACCACAATCAAAAACACCAGAGTCAGCACAGCCAGCAGCACTGTCAGCGCGATCTCGTTCGGCGTTTTCGATCGTTCTGCGCCCTCTACCAACGCGATCATCCTGTCCAAAAACCCTTTACCGGGGTCGGCCATCACCCGCAGCGTCAGTTCGTCCGAAAGGATGCGCGTCCCGCCGGTAACGGAACTGGCGATGTCGGAACCCGGTTCCTTGAGCACGGGCGCCGATTCCCCGGTAATCGCCGATTCGTCTACGGATGCGACACCTGCGATCACTTCGCCGTCGGAAGGAATGACATCGCCTGCGATCACTTTAATTTGGTCGCCGCGTCTGAGAGATGTCGAACTAACTTCTTGAATTGAACCGTCTGGTAAGAGTTTGCGGGCTGTGGTATCTGCTTTTGTCGATCGCAGTGCATCCGCTTGCGCTTTCCCGCGCCCTTCGGCTACGGCTTCTGCAAAATTAGCAAATACTAAGGTGAAGAACAAAATAAACGTGACTAAACCGTTGAAAACTACCTGATTTTTGCCGGGAACCGGGCCGAACAGCGTGGGGTCGATCGTTAATAATGCAGTCACAATTGTGCCTACCCATACCACAAACATCACCGGGTTTTTCAGCATCACCCGAGGATCTAGTTTGATAAAAGCTTCTTTGAAAGCTCTTTGATAAAGGCCTTTAGTATTTGCTTTTGGCGTATGTTTGCGAGACTCGCGAGAGCCTCTGGAACGGGGATTTTTTGGGGAATCGGGGGTATTGGAAGTAGCCATAATTTGGAATTTTAATGAACCGCAGAGGACGCAGAGAACGCAGAGAAAGAGAATAGTGAGGTTGATGTTTTTAGCTATTGAGGTTGAGCAGTTGGTGTTGCTAAAGGTGTTGTGGGTGCAGTTACGGGTGCGGCTTCAAACTTGCCGCTGCTGATTTCATATCCTTCTGCGATCGGCCCTAAAGCCAGCACTGGGAAAAATGTCAGCGCGCCCAAAATGATGATTACTCCTGCGGTGACGCTGGTGAACAAAATCGAATCTGTTCTCAGTGTTCCGGTTGTTTCAGGAACCAGTTGTTTGTTCGTCATGCTGTCAGCTAACAGCAGCAAGGCAATAATTGGAACGTAGCGCCCCATCAGCAAGCTAAAACAAGTGCTTAAATTCCACCAAAGTCCTGTCGGCGCGGGTTGAGAATCGCCCAATCCTTCAAAGCCAGAACCGTTATTAGCCGCCGCTGAAGCGTATTCGTACATCACCTGCGAAATGCCGTGAAATTCTGGGTTGCTGATGCCGCTCAAGCTGTCGGGAAAGGCGAGGGTAATCGCGCCGGGGATTAAAACTGCGATCGGGTGAATCAACAAAACAACGCTAGCTAAAACAATTTCCCGCTTTTCAATTTTTCGTCCCAAAAATTCCGGCGTTCTCCCCACCATCAATCCGGTGAGAAACACGCTCAAAATGGAGTAAATAAATAAGTAAGCCGTTCCCGTTCCCTGTCCGCCCCAAACAATTTGGAGAAACAAGTTAAATAAAGTAGCAAAACCCCCTGGCGGCATTAAAGAATCGTGCATTCCGTTGACAGCCCCGCACATTGTCCCAGTCGTAGTGACAGCCCAAAGTACAGTTTCTGCCCAACCGAATCTAACTTCTTTCCCTTCTAAGTTTGGTTGCACGGAACCGAGCAAACTATTAATTTGGGGATTGCCTTGATATTCGCCAACTGCTGCAATGCCGATCAAAATTACATAGATGGCAAACACCATCCCAAAAATCAGCCATCCCTGCTTTTTGTTGTTAGCAAATCTGCCGTAGGTGTGAATGAGTGCTGCTGGTATAGAAACCATTGCTAGTGTTTCCAGCAGGTTGGTAAAAGGGTTAGGATTTTCAAAGGGGTGAGCCGAGTTAATGGCAAAAAATCCGCCGCCATTTTCTCCCAGTTGTTTGATACTTTCAAAGTGAGCTACTGGGCCGCGAGCAATTACTTGCGTGCCGCCTTCTAAGGTACGCGCAACTGCTGGGCCGGCTAGGGTTTCCGGCACTCCAGAAATTAGTAAGCACAAGCCAATTATCAAAGAAAGTGGCAGCAGAATCCGGGTGATAGATTGAATTAAATCGATATAAAAGTTGCCGAGGGGGCGACCTGTCAGTCCCCGAATAAAGGCAATTCCTACTGCTAAACCCGTGGCTGCTGAGGTGAACATTAAAAAACCCAGGGTTAACTGGGATAAATAACTGAATGTTGTCTCGCCTGAGTAATGTTGTTGGTCGGTATTTGTGAGGAATGAAATAGTTGTATGCAGCGCGGTATCCCAGGTTGGTGCACTCAGGCTGGTGGGATTTAAAGGCAGCAGTCCCTGAAGCATGAAAATCAAGAATACAAATATGCCCATTGCTGCATTGCTGTATAATAGCGATCGGGCATACTGCCAGCCTGTCATGGAATCTACAGACCGAATATTGCTGGCTTTATAGATGAGTTGTTCTAGTGGTTTAATTGCGGGGTCGAGAATGGTTCGTTCTCCCATGTACACCCGTGCCATGTAGTTGCCGAACACGGGCGCGATCGCGATTAAAATGATTAGGGTTAATGCAATTTGAATTAAGCCTTGTAACATAAGTGTGTTAAAAATTCCTCGTTTAGTGATTACTTTACTGAGGTTTGGGGTTGTTGATAATCTGTCTTAAGGTATAAGTTACTGTTTATAAATTATGCTTTTTTTACCTATACTTTTACTGATAGGCGAATGTTTAGCCAATGTATTAAATCTATACTTGCAGGTATAAATTCTGTCTAAACGCTGTTTTTTGCGCCAAAATGTAGTTGATATTTCAATACGGTTTACTTAACGCTTTTTGACGAATTTACTATCGCGATTTTATAGGCGATGCAGGCATTTTTCATGAATCAGATTGTTTTTAAGTTAACTGTATTGGTTGATATTTTACAAGCTTAAAATGGATTAATTAGAGATGTTTGACAGCTTATTGAAAATTCCCAAAATTTTGGTGTTTCAAGAAAAGTATTTGCGCGGAAGGTGGTCGATCGCAATTTTATTCGCGATCGTTATAGCACTGGAATTTACCACGCCGTCAGAATATCTGTTTGGGTATTTGTATACAGGGCCGATTTTACTGGCAAATTCGCGGTTGAGTCGGTTGGGAAAGTTGCAAATTACGCTGTTAGCAGCAGCATTGACGCTGTTGAACTTGTTTGTTCCCTATGGAGAAACGATCGCCCTAGCGACTGTTGCAAATAGGGCGATCGCAGTTATGGCCTTGGGAGTCACGGGATATTTGAGCGATCGCACCCAGCAGTATCAAGAAGCGATCGCGATCGCCAAAGCGCAGTTGCAATCTCAGCAGCAGCTAGCCAGCATCCGAGAGGATTTTGTCTCTACTTTGAGTCACGACTTGAAAACGCCGATGCTGGGCGCAATTGAAACAATCAAAGCTTTTCAGGGAGCAAACTTTGGGGAAGTGACTACCAGCCAGCAAAAAGTTCTCGAAACAATGGCGCGATCGCAAAAAATGTCACTACAATTAGTAGAAACGCTGCTGGATGTTTACCGCAACGATGCCGAAGGTTTAAAACTGCAACTTGCGCCCGTAAATTTAGCAGCTTTAGCAGAAGAAGTAATTGCCACACTCATCCATTTATCGGCAGCGCGCCGAGTTTATATTAGTATAAGTTACGGAGAGTCTGACTTTCGCCGTTCTTTGTGGGTAAACGGCGATGAAGTGCAACTCCAGCGCGTTTTTGTTAATTTGCTAACAAACGCGATCAACCATTCTCCCCGAGGTGGTAAAGTAGAAATAGTCATGGAATCTTACGCAACCGATCAGGTGGTGAAAGTTATCGATAGCGGGTTGGGAATTACTAGCGATGAGCTGCCCCACTTGTTCGAGCGTTTTTATCAAGGAAATGGCGATCGGCAAGCCAAAGGATCGGGATTGGGGTTATACTTATCTCGCCAAATTATTGACGCCCACGGCGGTATAATTTGGGCAGAAAACAAATTGCCTTTAGGTGCCTTGTTTGGATTCCGACTACCAGCTATCTCTGCCAATGAAACCTAATTCTCCCTTGCGAATTCTCTTAGTTGAAGACGACGAACTATTTCGGTTGGGACTGCAAACCAGATTGCAGCAAGAAAGTTCCTTGCAAATAATTGCCGAGGCGGAAGATGGAGAAACGGCGGTAGAATTGACTCAGGAACACTTGCCGGATGTGGTGGTTCTCGATGTCGGTTTGCCGGGAATTGGTGGCATTGAAGCCTGTCGCCAAATTAAACAG
This sequence comes from Microcoleus sp. PH2017_28_MFU_U_A, assembly GCF_020738035.1. Classification (NCBI taxonomy): domain Bacteria; kingdom Bacillati; phylum Cyanobacteriota; class Cyanophyceae; order Oscillatoriales; family Microcoleaceae; genus Microcoleus; species Microcoleus sp. PH2017_28_MFU_U_A. Next base: position 5,141 of record NZ_JAEQCX010000088.1, on the reverse strand, counting down.
AGACATCCAGAAATTCCGGTTTTAATTTTAACATCTCACGCCCAAAAAACGTTAATTGAAAGGTTGATGGCTGCGGGAGCCCAAGGATATTGTCTCAAGGGAATTGCCGCAGAAACTTTGGTTTTGGCAATTCGATCGGTAGCGGCGGGTGCTTCTTGGTGGGACAAGGCCGCAACTGCGGAAATTCGGGCGGTTTTTAGTAATCCCGAACCTGTCAAAAGCGCGAGTAAATGGGAAGTTTTAGACAATCCGCTGACTCCGAGGGAACAGGAAATATTAGCCTTAGTTGCGGGCGGGAAAAGCAATCAGGAGATTGCACAAATATTGTACATCGCTCCGGGGACTGTGCGGGTGCACGTCCACGCGATTTTGCAAAAGTTAGAAGTGCGCGATCGCACTCAAGCAGCAGTGCTCGCTATTCAGAAAGGATTGGTAGCAGAGGAACTGTTAGGCAGTCAATCTTAAGTCTGGTAGTTTATAATGATAGACAAAACCTCGATCGCTAAAAACTATGGGTTTTATCAATCCCAAACTATATTTGGCCTTCACGAAGATATTCTGTTCTAACGAAAGCCGAGAAATTTTGATGAGTTTTTTGAACGCTATGCTTTATGCAGGCGAATCTGCGATCGAAGATTTAGAAATCATCCCTCCTTATTTATCTGCTGAGATTTTTGGAAGTAAAGACACTTATTTAGATGTCAAAGCTAAAATTAATGATGGCAAAACTGTGATTGTCACAATCCAAGTTTTGAACGTGGCAAAATATCGTAAGCGAGTTTTATATAATGCTGCTAAAACTTATGGAATGCAATTAAATCTAAGCGATAGCTATTACAGACTCAGGCCAGTAATTGCTTTGAATATCACAGACTTTGAAATGTTTCCCAATCAATTGGAAGTAATTTCGAGATTTGCCTTCAAAGAAACACAAAGATTATTCGATTATCCCGATAGCGAGATTGAGTTGGTGTTTATCGAACTGCCAAAATTCAAAAAGGAATTGGATTAGTTGACAACGCTGACGGACAAGTGGATTTATTTTGTCAAAAATACCAGTAACCTAGAAACTGTTCCCGATACAATGGTTGCGGTGCCAGAAATTGAAAGAGCTTTTCAGATTGCTAACGACACGAATCTGAGTCAAAAAGACTTAGATGAATTGCAAAAACAAGAGTTTTGGATTCAAGATCAACAAGGGGCGATCGATCTAGCGGCTCAGCAAGCTCTAGAACGAGGCATGGAACGAGGCATGGAACGAGGCATGGAACGAGGCAAGTCAGAATTAATAGTCCGGAATATGAGGAGGCTAATTGGTGAAATTTCTCCAGACATTCAGACGCAGATATGCGAGTTGAATCTTGAGAATTTGGATAATTTAGGAGATGCGATGTTTGATTTTGAAAGTGTTTCAGATTTGGTGACTTGGTTGCAGCAACATTCCCGAAATTTTACGGATGACATTTAATATCTGAGTTTGGTATATTTGGCATATATTTAAGTTATCGACGGTCATCAAACCAGAGGTGTTTTGTGCCAAATTTTATCAATTCTGTTATGAGTTCGATCGCCTTTCTCGACTCTGCCCTCCCCGATATCCAAAATCTTTGCAACGGTATCGCCGCCGGAATAGAAGTAATTATCATCAATGCAGCGCGGGATGGAGTAGCACAAATTACGGAAGTGCTAGGGAGTCGCAGCAATATTAAAAGTATTCATATTATCTCCCACGGTCGATCGGCGAGTTTGCAGTTAGGCGCGATCGATCTAAACTTGACAAATTTAAACTTTTATGATGAAAAATTGCAGCAATGGTCGCGATCGCTGGCAGAGAGTGCAGAGATTTTGCTGTACGGGTGCGAGGTAGCGGCGGGCGATGCGGGCGCTAACTTCGTGCAGCAACTGAGTCAGCTAACAAAGGCAAAAATCGCTGCTTCCAGGGGGCCGATCGGCAATTCAGCTTTAGGCGGAGACTGGGAACTAGATTATACAACTGGGTGGGTGGAGTCGGAGTTGGCGATCGAGTCAGCCACAATGGCCGCTTACCAATTTGTGTTCGGCTTACAACTTTTGGGACAAGCAGGATTTCCGGCAAATACAACTTTTGGAACACCAACAACTCAGGTAGGTGGACTGTCGGGCCTTACCTACGCGGGAAGCAACACTTACTACGCTATCTCCGACGGCCGCAATATTCCTGGTGGCAGTCCCGGCCCATCTCGCTTTTACACCCTCACTATACCTACTGTGAGTTCCGGTAGCTTGACACCAGTACCAGGACAAGTGAATTTTACAGGGGTGACACAGATTGGCAATCCGCCTCCCTTTGCCGCAGATACATCGGATACAGAGGGCATTGGCTTCATCGGCGGCAATGTCTTCGTCTCTTCTGAAGGCAATTTCTCCACAAATACCCAGCCTTTTATTAATAGTTTCGCCATTGCAACAGGAGTTCAAAATTTCGCGCTGCCTATTGCTTCTCCCAAATACGACGTATCAGCAGATCCTAACAGCGGCATCCGCAACAATCAAGGTTTTGAAAGTCTGACGATTACTCCCAGTCAAAGTTTTCTATTTACAGCAACAGAAAATGCTCTCGAACAAGACGGCCCTGCTTCAGATATAACGGCTGGCGCGCGATCGCGAATTGTCAGATATAACTTAGGTACAAACACCACAAACGGAGAATTTCTTTACAATACCGATCCGCGCAACGGCATTTCAGAAATGCTGGCCGTTGATGATAATACACTGCTGGTTCTCGAACGTTTTCTCGACTTATCGACAACACCGCCGTCAGGGGATTTGAAGCTTTATCAAATTTCTTTAAACGGTGCGACAGATATTCAAAACAATACCGGTTTGATTGCTTCTGGTGTTGCTAGCATTACACCAGTATCGAAAACTCCGATCGCCACTTCTGCTTATTTCCTCAGTACAGGCACTCCGGCACTGGTTGACAATTTTGAAGGGATGACATTTGGGCCTCCTCAAACAGCAACTGGGAAACGAACGCTAATTCTTGTCAGCGACAACAATTTTGCCCTTCCCACCAGATTCGCAGCGTTTGCAGCCAACAACGCACCCGTACTCAACAACAGCGGTTCGCCGGTACTAACAGCAATTAACGAAGATGTACCTTCTGCCAGCAACACTGGCACCTTAGTTTCTGTTTTAATTGCAGGAATAGTTACAGATCCCGACACCGCCGACACTCAAGGAATTGCTGTGACGGCGACAGACAATACTAACGGCAGTTGGCAATATTCTATTGATAGCGGTGCGACTTGGACGGCATTCGGTACACCGTCAACAGCAGCAGCGAGACTGCTAGCAGGCAATGCCAGTATCCGCTTTCTTCCCAATAATGACTACAACGGTAGTGCTAATATCACCTATCAATCGTGGGATGGAACGACGACTAACTCTAGCGGTACTACCCTCACGAATGGGGGGACGGCTGATATTTCAACTGCTAGCAGTATTGGGGGTTTAGCAGCTTTCAGTACGGCCAGCGAGACTGCAACAATTACTGTTAATCCTGTCAACGATGCACCGTCGTTTGTCAAAGGGCCCGATCGCACTGTCAATCACAGTGCTGGCCTGCAAACCTTTCCTGGATGGGCCATAGCCATTTCTCCAGGGCCGGTCAACGAGTCAACACAAACCGTCAACTTTCAAGTCGTGGGAAATGACAATCCCGGTTTGTTTAGCGTACCACCGGCGATCGGCTTTTTCGGACAACTGACTTTTACCCCCGCCACAAGTGGAACTGGCAAGGCTAATATCACTCTCAACCTCAGAGACAACGGCGGTATAGCTAACGGCGGCATCGATACTTCGGCAAACCAGACATTTGTAATTAATATTACCAACAGTCCGCCGATCGCCAATCCCGACACATACAAAGTCGAGCACGATCGCGTGTTGACCGGATTTCCATCCGTTTTATTCAATGACTTCGACCCCGACATTTTCGACACGTTGACTGCTGCTGTTGTCACACAACCGATTAAAGGTAAACTCGTACTCAATCCCAAGGGTGACTTCACTTACACTCCTAACCCTGGCTTTGTTGGAATTGATACTTTCACTTACAGCGTTAGCGATGGGGCTGCGACTGTCCCCAGTACGGTGAGTATTGATGTTACGAACAGTCTGCCGATCGCTATTCCCGACACCTACATCGTCAGGCACGATCGCGTGTTGACCGGATTTCCATCCGTCTTATTCAATGACTTCGACCCCGACATTTTCGACACGTTGACTGCTGCTGTTGTCACACAACCGACTAAAGGTAAACTCGTACTCAATCCCAAGGGTGACTTCATTTACACTCCCAACCCCGGATTTGTCGGAGTTGATACTTTCATTTATAGCGCTAGCGACGGCGCTGCGACTATCCCCGCTACGGTGAATATTAATGTTACCAACAGTGTGCCGATCGCACAACCTGACACCTACAGCACCAGTGCGGGAAAAGCCCTCAGCGAAATATTGCCGGGAGTTTTAGCCAACGATTCCGACGCGGACTTGGACACGCTGACTGCTGCGTTGGCGGCCAACCCGACGAAAGGGTCGATCGCCCTCAGCAAAGACGGTTCTTTCACCTATACTCCTAAGGCAGGCTTTACTGGGACAGACACATTTAGCTACACAGTCAGCGACGGCATAGTTAGCTCTGCACCAGCTACCGTGACTGTAAACGTCAACAATAACCCGCCTGTCGCGATTCCTGACAACTATACAACTTCTTTTAATACCCCTCTCAACGTGGCCGGCTTGGGAGTCTTAATTAACGATACAGACCCGGAAAACGATCCGTTGACTGCGATTTTGGTGGCCCTGCCGACTAAAGGTGCGATCGCCCTCAACGCTAACGGTTCCTTCAGTTACACTCCGAATGCTGGTTTTGCAGGGACAGACTCTTTTACCTACAAAGCTAATGACGGAAAAGCTGATTCTGCGATCGTCACAGCAAGTATTGTTGTCAACAACTCTCCAACTCCAACTCCGGTAACAACTCCAACTCCGGTAACAACTCCAACTCCGGTAACAACTCCAACTCCGGTAACAACTCCGACTCCGGTAACAACTCCGACTCCGGTAACAACTCCGACTCCGGTAACAACTCCGACTCC
>NZ_JAEQCX010000087.1:0-43931 GCF_020738035.1 Microcoleus sp. PH2017_28_MFU_U_A | reverse complement strand
AGCGAGAAAAGTAATTCCCGACTTCATGAAGGGAATAGAGGGATTGCCGTTTATTCCTGTAGTTTTAGGACTGTGGACTAAAATTACTAACGTAGATGTATAACATTGACTACTTTTGGGTAGCTTTGTCCATGTTTTTACGAGCGGTTATGGGTGAGGCAGTGGCAGTTCGGGCGATCGCTGCTATCCGTCTTCGGGTATCGCCTGTCTGTGTCCGGAAACAAGGAAAGCAGCCGCAGAATTGGAGAGCGCTTGCAGTCAACAGAAGCGGGCATTTGATGCGGAAGTACCGCCTAACCTATCATCAGAAAAATGGGTAGAAACCCCGTCCTTATAAAACGGATTTACAAAAATATACAAAACAAATCGATTGCCTTACAAAAGACCTGATACTATGTGAAGATGGAAAAAGCCTACCGCTACCGATTCTACCCAACCACCGAGCAAGAAAATATCTTGCGACGGACAATGGGTTGCACTCGGTTAGTGTACAACAAGGCTTTAGCCGCTCGCACGGAAGCCTGGTATGAGCGTCAAGAGAGGGTTGGATACAAAGAAACCTCCTCAATGCTAACAAATTGGAAACAAGAAGAAGAGCTTGATTTCCTGAACGAAGTTAGTTGTGTACCCCTTCAACAAGGACTTAGACACCTTCAAACAGCTTTTACCAACTTCTTTGGAGGACGAGCTAAATATCCTAATTTCAAGAAAAAGCACAGCGGCGGTAGCGCTGAATTTACTAGATCAGCTTTCCGTTGGAAAAATGGCCAACTGTTTCTCGCAAAGTGTAACGATCCGTTACCTATTCGCTGGAGCCAGCAAATTCCCGAAGGGTGCATCCCGTCTACTGTTACCGTAAAACTAACACCCGCTGGACGTTGGTATGTCTCCATACTCGTAAATGACTATACGATTAAACCGCTTCCTAAAACCGATAAAACTATCGGATTGGATGTAGGGATCGCTAGCCTGATTACCACCAGTAATGGCGACAAGATTGCTAATCCCAAACAATTCAAAAAACTTCGCAAAAAATTAAAAAGAAAGCAAAAAGCCCTAGCCAAAAAGCAAAAAGGAAGTAACAATCGATACAAGGCACAGTTGGAAGTGGCTAGAGTCCACTCACAAATAGTCGATATTCGCAAAGACTTCTTGCACAAGCTGACAACTCAAATTATTCGTGAAAACCAAACGATTGTAGTTGAGGATTTAGCTATCAAGAATATGGTGAAAAACCATAAATTAGCTCTTGCTATTAGTGACGCTAGTTGGGGTGAGTTGATTCGCCAACTAAGTTACAAGTGCGAGTGGTATGGGCGAGAGTTTGTAAAAATAGACCGCTGGTTTCCTAGTTCTAAACGCTGTGGAAACTGCGGTCACATTGTTGAAAAATTGCCGTTGAATGTTCGAGAATGGGAATGTCCTAAGTGTGGGATAAACCACGATCGCGATATTAACGCTGCAAAAAATATTTTGGCGGCTGGGCTAGCCGTTGCAGTCTGTGGAGCGACCGTAAGACCCGAACAGAGCAAGTCTGTTAGGGCGGGTGCTATGAAGCAGAAACCCGATCGGTGACGATTGGGAATCCCCGCTCATAAGAGGACGGGGTGGATGTCAAGGCAATAGAAGTCAACCGAAGGCAAAAGCAAAAGGTTAATTCAAAGTTGTCAGCAAATATTAGTCAATTATTGACGGACTCACATTCAGATTATTCTATCTATTGGCATAGCTGCCGCCTGACTTCAATCTTTTTTCAATAAAGTTTCTACTTAGCCGCATTCCCAGAGGTTCCGCCCTTGAATTCTCAGAAGTACAAAATTCAAGCACTGATTGCTGAGATTGATGAGGTACTCAGCAAGCCCGCACCCCGCTTGCCTTGGACGGGTTCGATCGATACTGTCCACCAGCGCCAACTTTTAGAGCGAGTTCGCACTTATCTGGTTTCCTCAGAGTCAAAGGTAGCTGCCCGCAAGGGGCCCGCCAGCCCAACTGTCCGCCCGGAACCAGTTCCAGTACCCAAAATGCCCCCGAGGATCGATCGCCCCTCAGCAACAGAGCAAATTATGCTTGCCGTCACTGAGGAAATCACCAACCTGCGATCGGGTTTGACGGGGCCGCTCCAAGAAGAAATAGTAGCTCTGCGACAAGAGCAACAAGCCCTCATTCAAGAAATCAAACAGCTAGAAGCAAAACGGCAGCAACAACAATCCCTAGCTCAGCAACAAGCAAACCAACAGCAAATCATTTCTGAATTCTTGCAGGTACTGACGGGGCGCTTGGAAGAAACCTTGGATCGCGATTTATCCCAAATTTTTGGTAGCCTAGAAAATCAATTATTACCAAGCACTGCTGCACAATCGCAGCAATCGGCTTTAAGCGCACAAACCTCAGAAGAACTCCCGCTGCTAACACCGGCTCAGAGATTGGAGCAAATGCAACGGTTCCAAGCTAGTGCTGACAGTCTGCTGATGAGGCTCGATTCTACGATGGGTATCGTGTTCGAGGCTTTGGAAGCAAATCTGCAAAGCTATCAAGCTTCCTTGTCCCAAGGACTTGAAAATATGCATGGTTTGAGCCAGCAGAGCGAGGCAATGTTCGCGACTTTTGTTAATCACTTGGTCGCACAGTTGGGACGAGAAGCCTCTTCCTACGTGCAGCAGCCGATCGCCCTGGCAAATGTCCAAACAGGTTCCCCAACCGCATCCGATCGCTCTGTTGCTACTGGCGGCTTCTCAAATACCAAGATCCACTCATCAGCCGATGCCGAAAGTGAAGAGCGCAGTGGCGAACTCCCAGAACAAGACAGATTGCCCTACGCCGGGACAGAAATTTCTTCGCAATTCGGAAAGTTGAGGCGCGATCGCGATCGCATTGAAACTCCTCTCTCGCTCCCGGATTTGGAAGATAATTTGTTCGGTTCTTCACCGGAAATCCCTCCACAGCCAACTCGCTTTTCGGGTGCTGATTCGGAAAATTTCTTAGCAGAAAATGACGAAAATGTTGAGGATTTGTACGCTAGTTTGTTCGCGGGAGAAACAGTCGCAGAACTAGAATTAGAACTGGAAGATTTCACGATCGAAAATACGGAAAGTGCTGCCGCGACAGAAGCGGTACTATCTCCATCAGTGGCAGAGCGTGAAACTACAGAACCCCTAAATTCTGCGGAAGATTTGTTTGCAAATCTACTGGATGAAGGCGAATCGCTGGAAGATGTTCTAGCAGATGAAGATTCAGAATTTGCAATCGGTAATTCTGTAGAGGCTCTAACTTTAGATACTGAAGATTTATTTGAACCGCAAGTTACAACAGTAGCTGAAGTTTCAGCACCGTCAGCCTTAAGTTCGATCGAGCCTCAACTTGAGTTGGACGATCGAGAAAATCTAGAAATGGCTCAAAACCTAGGCGAGCATTTCGACACTGCTGCTGTGCCGGGGCCGCGTCCTGAGCAGGGGCCCCCGACTGCGAGCGCGGGCGATCGAATTAGCTCGAACCAACCCAGGAACACCCGTGTACCCAGTGCCCGTGATGTTCAAACTGGAGATTTTGGAAGCTCGTCCCAAGGGCTCAACGATGTTTACATCCAAGCTTCGCCGGAGGAGGATTTGCTGCCGGTTGAGGCATTAGAAGATGACCTGGATCGAGCTCTCAAGTTGGATGTGAGTACGATGGAACTGTTGGAGGCAGACCTCTACAATCTCGAGGGTTCGGATAATAATGCTCCAAGGCGATCGACTTCAAGTGCTTCTAACAACTTGGATTTATTGGGGAGTTCCCCTGACGACGGTGCAGACAATCCCTTTGCGGAAGCGGCGGAGGAAGAACTCGGATCGCTGGAGGATTTGTTCTCCGATGAGTTGGAACTTTCATCTGAAGATGAACCCTTTGTTTTGGAGGATGAACTTGAGGATGATTTGTTTGCTGGTGAAGATGAATCGAATTTGACGCTAGACGAGATTTTGGCGAGTTTGAAGGATACCGATCCAGAAGTGGCCCAAACTCCGGAAACCGAGGAACTGCCGTCAAATCCTCCAAAAAGTCAAAAAAAAAACCTAATTTCCAGACAGAGTAAAGCCGGGGTTGTTGAGGAGATAACCGAATCTAGAGAGTTTGCTGTTGGGCAGCAGCAAGAGTCAGCGCTACATTCTGTTCCAGGTGCGATCGCCCCTTCATCCTCTCAATCCCAAAAACGCCCGAATTCTCTCTGGTATTTGGGCCTTGATTTTGGTTCCAGCGGGCTGTCGGCGGCTTTGCTCGATCGCGCCAGCGGCCAGTTGCACCCAATTTACTGGGAAACAGCCCAGGCTGAGGTTTCCGCAGCCAGCGCGAGCTTTCGGATTCCCTCAGTCGCGGCGATCGAGGAAACAGCCCCAACCGCCACCAGCGGCCCGCAGGTGACAGTCAAGTCAGTGGGATCCCCGCAGTTGGATTTGCGTGCGGGAGAATTTTTATTGCAAAATTTTAAATTGCCTTTAAAGGTGGGCATTCCTTATCAGCGGGCAACTGGTGGGATGTACGAACCGCTGTTGCAGTGGTCATCCGATCTGGCTGTGTCGATCGCCCTACCGCTGCACGCTGTGCGGGCGCTGCTGGCTACTTTGAATCGAAAGCACCAGGGGAAAAAATTTCGCACATCGCCGGAAGTTTTGGATTCTGCCAGCCCGGAGGCGAATTCTGCTCTATTGCCAATTTCCCATTTAATCTGTAAAGCTTCGGGACTGACGCCAGAAATTCTGGATGCGGCGCTGCAAGACTTGCAGGGCGTGATTTTGGGGACTCCAGCAAGCTGGTCTCAGGCCTATGGGTTTAACCTGCGGGAGGCTGTTTTGGGCGCGGATCTGGTGGCTTCGGGCGCGCAAATTTTTGTGGTTCCCGATGCGATCGCCACTTTGGTTGCTGCTGTAACTCCTATAAAAAATGCCACAGGAGTGCAATCTGCGGCAATGGATACTATTGAAAGCTCCCTTGCAGAAGCTGCACCGCTAACTGTCAATGCTTCCTCTTTTAGCGGGGGAACTTTGATTGTGAATGCGGGGGCTGCCACGGTGGAATTAGCTGTAGTTGAGTTGCAGGAAAATCTTCAAAATTTAACTCGTGCTGATTTTACTTGCCAAAGTTTTGATGCGGCTGGCAATGCTTTCGATCAAGATATTATTTGTCAGTTGTTGGCTAAGAATGAAACTTGGGGAATGTCGATCGATTTGCCGCGTCCAGGGCATCCAGATTTGCCGAGTCGCTATCAATTGCAGCAGCGGTTGCAAGGTTCAGATTTTGGTCTGCAATTGTTAGAGGCTGCAAGGCATTTGAAAGTTATTTTGCAACATCAAGAAAGTTGTGTTTTTGATATTGACCAGCAGCATTGGGATGTGAAGCGTCGAGATTTGGAAAGTTTAGTTTTAGTGCCTTTTGTACAGCAGTTGAATCGTGAATTGAATGCTTTGCTCAGCCGTGCGGGAATGTCGCCTGCCCGAATCAATCAGGCGATTTGTACTGGGGGCATGGGTGGTTGGCCTGCGATCGCCCGCTGGTTGCGGCAAAAGCTGCCGAATGCGATCGTGGTTCAAGATCGCGAATTGGAGAGCGATCGAGATATTTCGGAAATTTACAATTTCGCCTCAAATTCCGTATTTCAAAGCACAAACTCTTCAAAAAAAAGCGGTCAAGTTGCCTGCGGGTTGGCAAGTTTAGCTCTCTATCCTCAAATTTTGGATGTGCGACAGCAACAGTACAGCGACTTTTTTCTGCTGTGGGAATTAATGCAGGTTTTGGGTAAGAAAACTCTGAGCTTTGAGGAAATTTTGCAGTTGCTCGAACGCCAGGGCGTGAACACCCGCACCTGCGAGCCCCGAATTCTGGGGATTTTGGAAGGAAGATTGCCGGCGGGGCTTTTGCCAGAGGAGGAAGATTTCATGCTGCTAGCCGAGGAGTCGAGGCAAAATCCGGATTGGCAAGCAATTTTGGCGGAGCCGCTTTTCTTTGAAGATGTTTCGCGGGGTTATCGTTTGAATGTGGAACACGCCTCTGTTGTTCGCGAATATTTAGGCAAACTTGCCTCTAGCAGCCAGCAAAAATTGTTGGAGCCACTAACAATTGCTTGGGATATTCCCACGGATATCGATCGTTCAACAGTTGACAGTTGACAGTTGACCGAAGGAGAGCGAACTCTACCCTTAAGTCCGAGGATTGGAGTAATGAATAGTCTGATTTTAATTTCTCTCTCGAAGGCGGGCGGGCTTTCAACCGATTCTTTCTGGTAAACTGCAAAAAACCGGTTTTCTGAGGCGAATTATCCCTTTCTTCCCGAATATTGCTTATAAAAACCGGGTTTGTGGCGCTCAAAAACTCACTTTTTTTGTTGAATCTAGTTAATTTTACCTAAAATTTATACATTTTTAAAATAAATACACACAAACTTTATAAAAGAGTAGCAGCTTTTTAAAGATTGTGCAAAGCCCTGGAGTTCCTCTTCTCGCGATCGGGAGAGTCTCATAAGATAGACGTGAGATCATCTTGTTAAATCTTGAGACTAATCAGATGAAATTTGTGATGGGTGCTTCTAAATTATCAGTGTTATCAGAAATGCTTTCGTTATTTATTCCGAAACCTACTTACAGAGTTTGTGTATCAAAACAGCCACTTCACCGATCCGTAACAAGTAAGGTCAAGCGGTCGATCGATATTTTGGGCTCGTTGTTAGGACTGGCAATTGCTGTGGCGTTAGCCGTGCCGGTAGCGCTAGTGATGCTTTTGGACAGTCGGGGCCCGCTGCTGTACAGTCAGGTTCGCTGTGGCTTCAAAGGACGGCATTTCAGAATCTGGAAATTTCGATCGATGGTTGTAGGTGCAGAAAATCTCAAACACCTAGTTACCAACCAAGCCAAGGGTCACATTTTCAAGAATGATAATGACCCGCGAATTACCCCCATCGGTCGCTTTTTGCGGTGCACGAGCTTGGACGAGTTGCCTCAATTCTGGAACGTGCTAGTCGGGGACATGAGTTTGGTGGGAACTCGACCGCCAACTCCCGATGAGGTCGCAGGCTACGAGGACTTTCACTGGCAGCGTTTAAATGTCAAACCCGGTCTGACTGGGGAGTGGCAAGTCAACGGACGCTCTGGAGTTAAAGACTTTGACGATATTGTGCACATGGATCTAGACTATCAGCGCAAGTGGTCTGTTGTCTACGACATCAGCCTGATTTGCAAAACTATTTGGGTTGTATTGAATAAACACGGTGCGTGTTAATTGATTTAGTCGATCGGTTGTTTTGGGTTGTTTTTTGTGAGCTTCGATTAGATGAATATTAAGTTAAAAGCTGTTTTGCTCAAAGTTAAACAGCTACCAAAAAATGCTAAATTAAGGGCAAGCTTTTTACAAGCTTGCCCTTAATTTTTTTCTATTCCTTTATCTTTCTTATTTCGGTCAACTGTCAACTATAGCAATCCTAAACGATTCATGAAGAGTTGTAGGGGTAGCGCCCCCGTGCCTACCCCTTATCTATGGAGGCAACCGGGTTATTCAAGAACCTACAAAAATTATGCAAATGATGCGAGGATTGCTATATATCAACTGTCAACTGTCATAAGAGGGCAGGCACGGGGGCACTGCCCCTACAACTCTCCCAGATCCACTGTCATATCGTTTCCGGTTGTATCGGTCGGAATGATTTAACCACAGAGAGCGCAGAGGGCGCAGAGAGAAAAGATAGAGATAAATATATGACAATGCAATCGGATTTGATATCAACTGTCAACTATCAACTAAGAGGGCAGGCACGGGGGCACTGCCCCTACAACTGTCAACTGTCAACTGTCAACTGTCAACTGTCAACTGTCAACTGTCAACTGTCAACTGTCAACTATTAACTGTCTTATGAATTTGCCTAATTTGATTACTTTTTCTCGCTTATTGGGAGTGCCGTTTCTGCTCTACGGTTTGTACGACCCAAGCGCGCAAAGCCGTTGGATTTGTACCGCGATTTTTGTGGTAGCGGCGGCTACTGATTGGCTGGACGGGTATTTGGCTAGAAAGCTGAACCAAATTACCGATTTGGGTAAGTTTCTCGACCCTTTGGTGGATAAATTGTTGGTACTCGCACCGCTTTTAGTATTGATTGAGTTGGGTAAAGTCCCGGCTTGGGCAGTGTTTTTAATTTTGGGGCGGGAGTTGACAATTGCGGGGTGGCGTGTTAATAAAACTACGATTTCGGGAGCTAATATTTGGGGCAAGTTGAAGACGGTGAGTCAGATTGTGGCGATCGCACTTTTAATCGCTCCCCTCTCCGAAGACTGGAACGTTCCGGCATTAATTGCGTTTTGGGTTTCTGTGGGTTTAACTTTAATTTCTGGCGCTATCTATCTCTGGCCGTCCAAGACTGCTGAGGAAAAGTAAGGATGAGCAAGTTATTGGTTTGAATACAAATTGGATATTCTAGCTAGCTAAGGTCGCAACGGGCGATCGAACTTTGCTGGAATGTACACAAAAACGTTTTTGACGAAGAATTCTGGATGCACTAATCTGCTATACAAGCACTTTGTGGTATGGCAAATTGCCATGCTTGAGATCGCACATTCCGCACCCGCTTAGGAATAGGCTCACACAGTATAATTACTGAGAATAATCCATCCTTACAGTAATAAATTATGCCTTTAAAAAAGTTTTTCATTACTTAACACGCGGTATAAAAGTATAATTTATAGCTTAATAGCTCTATAAAAACAAGTAAAAACCGAGGGCGCCCAATGTGGGAAGAGCCAATCTGTGGCGTTCTTGCGTCCATAATTGACCCAAAAATATCCTGGATTGCGATCGCCACAATTGAAACAGTAGTTGACTAGACTGGAATTGTATCTGCGGTTAACATATCAGTCAACCGCAGATGTAAGGCAGATCGACGCAGATGAACGCAGATCGTTCAAAGAAAAGCGAGCTAATGAATGCCATGCAAGTCTATTGAATGTTGGTGCGTCCATAACTGCTATTAATAGCGCTGCTAGGAAATACTCTATTGCAAATTAGCAAAAATAATGAACTTAGGAATTCGGGCTAAATTGTTGGCTAGCTTTGGAGCTTTGACGGCTTTACTCGCAGTAGTCGGATTTGTGGGTTGGCGGAATACTGTTGAATTAGCACAAGATGCGGAGAAAATGTACGCATATCAAGTTAAGGGGACGGTGGCTCTAGCCAACTCAGAGTCAGCTTTGTGGAAGCTGCGTTACGGCTTCCCACAGTTTCTAGTTTTACCATCCAAGCGATCGGACATTTTGACCGAAGAGCCACAATTATACAAAATAATTGACGATAACCTGCGAGAATATGCCAAAGGCGAACTCACCGCAGAAGAGCAAGTTGCTTTCCATAAGCTGCAAGATGCTTATCACAGGTATATTGCGGCCAGACCTAAGTGGTTTGAGTTGCAGCAAGCAGGTAAACTTAAGGAAGCAGCAGAGTATCGCGCAGCTACGACAACTCCTTTTGGTGCCGAAACAGTTGAGGCTTTTTCAGAACTAATCCAACTCCAGCGAAAAGTTGGCGAAACAAAACATCAGGAAATTGAAGCCAATATTCAGGGTTTGACAGTTTTGCTAGTCTGTACTCTGAGTTTTGCTTTGTTGTCCGCAGTAATCTTGACTGCGATCGTCAGCCGCGATATTGTTAACCCCATAGTGCAATCTGTCAAGAAGATTGCTTCTTCTTCCATGGAAATTACTGCCGCAGTCGAGCGACAAGAATACACGATATCTCAGCAAGCTAATGCTGTGAATCAAACTACTGCGACGATGAACGAGTTAAGTGTTGCATCGTCTTTGTCGGCCAAGCAAGCAGAAGCATCGGCAGTCTCGTCGCATCAAGCACTAACCCTAGCTGAGTCTGGAAATCAATCTGTAGAAAAGACGATGAAGGGAATAGTAACTCTGCAAGAAAAAGTAGACGCGATCGCCAAACAGATTACATACTTGAACGAAAATACTGTTAAAATTAGTGGGATTTCTGACCTGGTAGCCGATCTCGCTAACCAAACAAATATGTTAGCTCTTAATGCTGCTGTGGAAGCAGTCCGTGCTGGGGAAAACGGCAAGGGTTTTGCTGTTGTCGCGACAGAAATTCGGCGACTAGCTGATGAAAGTAAACAATCAGCCGATAAAATTAATGTTCTAGCTAAAGAAATTCAAGTTGCGATCGGCTACACGGTGATGGTAACGGATGAAGGTTCAAAAACCGCAGCACAAGGAATTACACAAGCTAGGGGGACAACAGAAATTTTTGCTGGTGTAGCAGAGGCGATAGACAAGGTATTTTTGAACAATCAACAAATTGCTCTAAATGCTAACCAACAGGCGATCGCAATTGAACAAGTGCTCGCAGCAATGAACCATGTTAATTTAGGAGCAACAGAAACTGCTACTAGCATTGCTCAAGTTAAAGTTTGTACGGAACTGCTCAACCAAACCGCAGCAGAACTAAATAAAATGGCTTAGTAGAAGGAAGAAGTAAAAAGCTGTAAGGTGCGGTTTAATTGTCAGGATAGCATATATAAAACTACCAAAAGGCTGGCTAAGGTATGTTGTTGCGCTTCAGCGCTCTTTCCGGATCTTAGGAAAGAGCGCGCTGAAGCGCAACAACGTACCTATGCAGCTTAATAATGACTCCCCGATTTCCGGTAGTGCACGGCTGTCACCCCGTCATTTTTCAACAAATGACCGCTTTCAACCGCCGCATAAACCACCCAGTGATCCCCGCATTCCATCCGACCGATCACTTCGCATTCGAGATAAGCTAAAGCTTCAGTCAAAACCGGACAGCCGTTGCTAGCTTCTGTTGTTTCAACTCCGGCAAATCTGTCTTCTCCCGGAGCAAAGTTTTTCATGAAATACTTCCGCAACTGTCGCCCTTCTGCTAAGATGTTGAGCACAAATTTATCTCCGGCGTACATCAAAGCTTCGATCGATCGATCTTTAGCCACCGCAATCGTCAAACCCGGAGGGCTAAACGTGGCTTGCGACACCCACGAAGCCAACATCGCACTCGTGACATCCCCGCGCCGCGCCGACAGTACGCACAGCGAACCTACCAATCTTCCTACAGCTTGTTCCGTGCGATCGCTCCCACCAGTCAACTGCGGTTTCGGCGCCCGCAATTTTTGCGACTTAATCAAGGCTTGAGCAAAATCCGTTCCCGCTTCTTTGCACTCGTGAATCGTCGCAGCCGTCGGCTTAAACTTGGCTCGAATCGGCTCAAATCCAATCCGATAGCCAGCATCTTTTAATTTTCCTTCCACTAAGTCGATCGCCTCGCCACTCCAGCCAAAAGAACCGAAAACCCCCGCTAATTTGCTTTTAGTTGCTGTAGACAACACAATTCCCAAAGCCGTTTGAATTTGCGTCGGTGCGTGTCCGGCTAGCGTCGGAGTACCGATGATAAATCCGGCACATTTCTCGATCGCCTCTTGAATTTCTCCCGGTTCGGCAAATTCGCAATTGATGCTTTCTACAGCAACACCGGCCTTCGTAATCCCTTTGGCGATCGCCTGCGCCAAAGTAGCAGTATTGCCGTAAGCCGAAGCATAAATCAAAGCAACTGTCAAGTCTTTTGAATTTTGTTGTTGGCTCCATTCCCGATACAAATTGCTCAATTCGTGGAGGCCGTAACGGACGATCGGGCCGTGACCGGGAGCGTAAAATGCTGTTGGCAAATCAGCTAATTTATCCATTGCTGTCAGCACTTGTTTCGCCTGAGATGCGTGCAGGGAATCGTAATAATAGCGCCGATCTTCGCTGTAAACGCTCCAGCCTTCATCAAATACTTGATCGCCGCAAACGTGAGAACCAAAAAATTTGTCAGTGAACACGATTCGAGTTTGCGGATCGTAGGTGCAAAGTTCATCAGGCCAGCGCGGAGTCGGAGTCGCCAGGAATTTTAATTTGTGACCTTTACCTAAATCAAGAGTTTCTTCACCCCGAACGATCATAATGTTTAACTCTTGTTCGGGAAAAGCCGATCGCAAACCAATAGCCGCCGGATTCGTACAAACAAAAGCTACTTGTGGAGCCAATTCTAACAAAGCTTTGATCGTGACGGATCTGTTAGCATTGAAATGCCCCAAAATTATGTAATCCAGCATTTTCAAGTCCACCCGTTTCTGCAAAGATTCCAGATAATTTTGGGTGAAAGATTCTCCCGGCGGGTCGAACAAAGCAGTTTTGTCAGCTTGAATGAGATAGCTGTTGGCTGTTGTCCCCCTTTGCAGGGAATATTCTACTTCAAATTTTAGTCTGTCCCAAGTGCGCGATCGCACTGCTGCGGTATCTGTGGCAATTGGGACAAACTGCACGTCGCGGGGTTTGGTATTAGATGCGAGTCTAGGAGTCAAAGTATTAGTCATTAATTGCACCTATCTATATTAAGTTTGCAAGGGGGAAACTGTTGATTTTGTGAATGAGATTTTTTTTATTAACCGCAGAGGACGCAGAGGACGCAGAGGGAGAAAGGAAGAAATACAGTAGCATCGTCCTGTGTTTAAATGTAGGGTGCGTCAGCAGATAGTTGATGATTAACTCGAATAAAACTTCGGCTGACGCACCTTACTAATACCTTTGGAGTGTGTTGACTCAGACAAGAAAGACAAAAAACTCGAGGGTTTAATTTCTCTCTTGCTTTTGACAACACTCAACAGTCAACTGACAACTGACAACCGTCAACTGTCAACTGTCAACTGTCAACTGTCAACTGACTAATAGTGATTGCCGACTTTGCGGTGGTGAACTGCCGGCAGTGCTTCGGGATTGGAGACGCGGCCGCTATCGACCGTAGCATATACGATATGATGATCCGAAAGTTCCATCCTGCTGACCACTTCGCATTCCATGTAGGCCAAAGCATCGGTCAAAATCGGAGAACCGTTGGTAGCAGGTTGAGTTTTAACTCCGGCAAATCGATCGGCACCTGGGGCAAAACGCTTCAAAAAGTGCTTCATCAAGCTTTGATAATTGCCTTCTTCCAGCACGTTGAGTACAAACTTATCACCCGCGTGCATCATCGATTCGATCGCCCGATCCTTCGCAACTGCTATAGTTAAACCCAGCGGTTTAAAGCTGGCTTGCGTCACCCAAGAAGCCAACATCGCACTGCTAACCTCGCCTTTTTGAGCAGTAATAATGTACAATCCGCCGCTGATGCGTCCCAAAGCTTTATCAACATCGCTATCCAGGGATTTCATCTGTTTGACAGCCTTGTCCCGCGACAGCCACTGTCCCAAGTCGGTACCGGCTTCGTCGCAAACTTGATAAATCGCTTCCGTCGGCGCTTCTTTAATCAAAATGTTGGGAAATGCTTCTTTCAAACCCAACTCTTTGAACTTGTTTCGCAGCGGATAAATCGATGCGTCATCGCCACCGCCGGATTCGCACAAACCGAAGGATTGTTTGTTGTTAGCTGCAACTAAAATTGTGTTAATAGCAGCTTCGGCATTCTCCGCAGCAGCGCCATTACTCGGTGGCGAACAAATCACAATCCCCGCAGCGCTACCGACAAGTTCCCGCACTTCCTGCAATTCGGCGGTTTTCAAGTCCATCATTTCTACGGCGACACCGGTTTTGGTAATCCCGTGGGCAATGGCTTGGGCGAGGCGATCGCTAAATCCGTAATCAGAAGTGTAAAATACCGCTACAGTGGTTTCTGCCTTAGCTTGTTCTTGGCTCCACTTTTTGTAACGTCCGGTAAGTTCCACCACATTGTACCTGAGCAGCGGCCCGTGACCGGTTGCCACCGTACCGATTTCTCCCAACTCGGCCATCCGCTTCATTGCACTCAGTACCGATCGAGCATTTGGAGCCATCAAACACTCATAATAAAAGTGATAATCCTCCTCAACCGCCGCTAAATCGTCATCATAGGTACTGTCAGAACAGTAGTGCATCCCGAAAGCATCGCAGGTGAACATCACCTGAGTTTTGCTGTCGTAGCTGAAAATAGTATCAGGCCAGTGCAAATTCGGCGCCGACACAAATTCGATAACGTGGCCGTTTCCTAAATCTAGTTTGTCCCCATTTTTGACTACAAGTCGCTCAAATGGCTGGTGTATCAGGTTTTCTAAAAATTGAATTGCTACCTTCGCCCCCACGACAATCGCCTGGGGTGCCAAAGCCAGCACATCTTTCACCAAACCGCTGTGGTCTGGTTCAGTGTGGCTGATAATTAGATAATCAATCTCTTTCGGGTCAATTTCCCCCTTCAGAGTGTCCATATATTGCTGGCGAAACTTCTCGTGCGAGGTATCTACGAGGGCTGTTTTTTCGCCGCGAATGATGAAAGAGTTGTAAGTTGTACCGTTTTTGAGCCCGAATTCGATGTCAAAACGGTCTCTATCCCAGTCCAGGCATCGAATTGCCGTTGTATCAGAGGCAATTTCGACCTTTTCCACCGTCAATCTGCGTTGGACTCGTTCAGTCAGGGCTACCATACTCTGCCTCCTTGTCTGTTATCCATTACCTTATTGTTTCCATTCTGACACGTTTCTTTTGTAAATCTTCATAAAATTTCTTATGATGCTGTTAAGTAACTTCAAAGTTATTAATGTTTGAGTTGGGCGATTCCCTACCCGATAGATTCGCTTCACGCCAGTTTTTGCACAAATCTACCGATCGGGTCTTGACAAAATTATGATTTTGCCGATCGAGCTAAAAAAAAATACACGCACCCGCGACCTCAGAAACCCGGTTTCTTCGTATATTTCTCGTTCCCAACAAAAAACTCGTAGAAACCGGGTTTCTAGCCGCTCATAGGGCGGCCCTGAAACTCTCCGAAGTGTTGTTACGTTGGGGCCAACGATCGAATTTTATTGTGGGAGTTCTCGGAGGAAATAATATGACAAATCTTATCCCTTCTGATTAGTAAGTGGTAACTCCACAATCAACTCAGTGCCTTCACCAACCTGACTGACGCACCGAATCCGCCCGCCGTGAGCTTGTACAATTACCTGATAGCACACTGAAAGCCCCAAACCAGTACCTTTTCCTACAGGTTTAGTCGTAAAAAACGGGTCAAAAATCTTGTCTTGAATGTGCGCCGGAATGCCACTTCCTGTATCGCGCACAGAGATTGTTACCCAGTCCGGCTCGCTTTGCCAACTGCGGATCGTTAATTCTCCCGGTTTGTCGGCCCAGGCGATCGCATCTAAGGCATTGTCAATCAAATTATAAAATACTTGGTTGATTTGACCGGCATGACATTTGACTGGCGGCAGATTTCCGTATTGCTTGTCAATTTTTATATTTGATTTTAGTTTATTTTGCAGCATCAATAAACTGCTTTCCAAACCTTCATGCAAATCCACCGCTTTAAATTCAGCGTGATCCAAGCGAGAAAAACTTCGCAGCGTCATCACGATCGATCGAATCCTGCCGCTGCCTTCCCGCATCGAATTGAGCATTTTGCCAAAGTCCTCTCGAATGTAGTCGAGTTCTAATTCTTCATTGATTCTGACAATTGCTTCCGCTGCTTCCGGGCAGGCATTTCCGCACAATTCTATAGATTCGTTCAAGACTTTAAAATATTCTTGAGCGTGAAACAAGTTAGCGTGGATAAAATTGTTGGCGTTGTTAATTTCGTGAGCAATTCCCGCCACCATTTGCCCCAATCCAGACATTTTTTCGGTTTGAATCAATTGCTGTTGAGTCGATCGCAATTCTTGCATTGCGGCTTGCAATTGCTGGGTTTGAGCTTGAGATTTGACCGCAGCTTCTCGGACTTGGCTGTAAAGTTCTGCTTGCTGAATCGCGATCGCCATTTGGTCGGCTAGCTGCGACAGCAACTCCATTTCTTGGCGCTGCCAATTTCGCGTATCGCCGCACTCGTGAGCAATCAGCAAACCCCACAGTTTACCGGGAAATTTTACAGGACTTCCGGCTGTAGCGAGTAAATTTTCTTCGCTACCGGATGTAACAATGGGTACGATCAGATTAGCTTTTACCTGCAAGCTGTCTAAGAAATCAACGTGACAAGGCTCTAAACCGGCATTAAAAATATCATTAATTGCTTTGACTCGCCCTTGCTGGTAAAGATCGGCGTAATTTCCCCTAAAACACTTATCTTCCCCCATATCTCCTAGAATAGAAGGCCAAGGAACTGTCATATCTTCAACGACAACTTTTCCTTGCCAGTTATCTTCAAACTGGTAGATAATTACCCGATCGCACTGCAACCATTGGCGGACTTCTCTCACCGCTGTTTGCAGGATAGTTCCCAGATCCAGGGTACTGCGAATTTGGTTGCCAATCAGTCGCAGCAGAGATTCTCGTTCGGCTTGACGGCGGGTTTTGCTGTAGAGTTTGGCTTGATTGATCGCGATCGCCAATTGCGATGCTACCCCTTCTAACAGTTGCCGTTCCCAATCAGTCCATTCCCGTTCGCGATCGCACTGATGCAAGCCAATTATGCCATTCACTTCACCTTGATAGCGAGTAGCGACTGCCAGCATTGACTTAATTTCCAAAGTCTCGGCAATTTTTCGGGTTTGTGCATTTAACCCCGGAAAATCCAGAAACTTCGTCAATGCTAGCGACTCTTGTCCAGACACGACTGCGGCCAAGTGCGGGTTGTCAGTAATCGGTACTTTCATCCCCAGTTGTATGGGATAGTCTCCCGCGTTGTACTCTCCCCGCGTGACTAACGTTTTTTCTGTATTGGATTCTTTGACTAAAATACTCGCGCGGCTGCACTGTAGCGCTTGCCCCAGCAATCGGCACGCCGATGTTAAAATCTGTTCTATATCAAGGGTGCTGCGAATTTCGTTATTAATTTCGTTGAGCAAGTTTGATAGCTGAACTTGCTGCTGCATCTGCACGATGATGGCTTTTTGTTGGTCTACTTCCGGCAGCGAAAGACCTTCTTCTTGATTCCAGTTACCTGATTCAGGCAACCGCGCAGTCAGTCTCTGCCAGGGGGTTTCTTGTTGTTGTATTTTTAAAGACATATTTACTCAGCACTTGTACAGTATTTTGATAGACTCTGGTTGTTTACACATTTGCTTACCCCGCCAACAGCAGATCGTCGCTACCACGAATTTAGGACGATATTAAAACATTATAAATGATATATCCCGAGCATAGCAATTATTTGCTTTACAAATATTTATAAATAATAATTATGGTCAAGGAGCCGACAATACTAATGAGGCACGCGCCATCTTTTTCGTCAGATGTCAATTAGAGTTAACCGTCCCCCTAAGCGAATAAAATTAATCTAAAATCTATCTTTAGTGATAATGTTTGCGCGCGATCGATCGATGAACATGAAAAACTCAATTGCCGACAATTTTTGTCCGGGATCTGGCACTGACAACCCGATCGCTGGATTGACAGGTAAAAGCCTGGTTAAAATAGCTTTGGCGATCGGCAATTCGCGGTTGCACTGGGGATTATTTAAGGGCAGAACTTTGGAGAGAACATGGGATACTGAGCATCTCAAAGCTGATGCTGTTTCCCGGCTCTGTGAGGCAGAAAAAGCGGAATATTTGGTGGAAACGGTGATGAGGTCGATCGAGCAAATATCAGCTCAAAATCTGCTTTGTCTTCCTGCTACTCCCGCTGTGTCTAGTCCTCACACACTTTCTGTAGTGCCGCCACCTTTAGTTTTGGCCTCAGTAGTTCCCCAGCAAACAGCAATTTGGCAGAGTTATCCTGAAGTCCGAATTATTACTTTAGACCAGTTACCGATCGGGGGACTCTATCCTAGCCTGGGGATTGACAGAGCTTTAGCTTTATTGGGTGCTGGCAACCAATTGGGTTGGCCAATTTTACTGATAGATGCTGGTACAGCTCTAACATTTACTGGGGCTAATGTCAATAGGTATTTAGTCGGGGGTGCCATCTTACCGGGTTTGGGTTTGCAGTTGTCCTCGTTAGGGAAAAAAACCGCTGCATTGCCCTCAGTAGGCTTACCAGAAAATCTGCCGCGTCGCTGGGCTACAGATACTGCTGGGGCAATTCAAAGCGGGGTTGTATATGCGGCGGTGGCAGGAGTTAGGGATTTTATTGAAGATTGGCGGAGGTTGTTTCCGAATAGCAAAATTGCAGTCACGGGGGGCGATCGCATTTTGTTATTGAAATACCTCACCGCACTATTTCCCGATACGGCTTCCTCGGTAATTGACGCACCAGAGGCTATTTTTTGGGGAACCGTGGGATTTTAGATTTTAGATTTTAGATTTTAGATTGAGGGATTGGGGGATTGACCAATTGATTGAGATTTGATGTTGAAGAATTGGTAATGATTGATTCCGTACAGGTTGGGAACAGGGGCATACAGTTGTATTTTTTTTAATTCATATTAGTTTGTTAAATGTTGACGGCGACCAATTCTTTGCAATCAATCGGAATGGGAATAATAAGAACAGAAAAAATCTGCCTCAATCAACACAGTGTTAAACGCAGCAACTGGCTCTATTATGCAGGTTAATGTTTATTAGGCACGTTGTTGCGCTTAAGCGCTCTTGCATATTAGGCACGTTGTTGCGCTTAAGCGCTCTTGCATATTAGGCACGTTGTTGCGCTTAAGCGCTCTTGCATATAAAGAGCGCTCAAGCGCAACAACATACCTTTTTAAAAGGTGTACCAATGACCAATTCATTTGGCAAACTGGCGAATATAGCGAGCAACAATATCCGGGACTTCCTGCGGCAAATTGATGTCTCCCGGACTGACAGATTCCAGTTCGGCATTAGGAGCCAGAGCGGCATAGGATTGACACAGAGACAAAGCTGCGGGGGTATCTTCAGAACCTTGCAAAACCAAAACAGGCGCTTTCAGCAAGGCCAAATTCTCATCAACTAACTCTGCTATAATTTCAGACCGCCGCCGCCCGAACAGCAACTGCACGGCAACTGGGGACTGCATCAACTGCTGTCTCAAGTTTAGCAGTCTGTCAATCTGCTTTTGACCCCCCAGCAACTTAGCAATTGGATAGATCGATCGCAACAACCAGTATGCCAACGGAGGTTGAGCTATCAGCCAGCTAGCCGTCTGCCACCGCCCCCCCTGGTTGCCAGCCTTGACGCCTTCTGGGGCTAACAACACTAAACCCTGAACTCGATCGGGATATTTGATGGCGTAGCTAGCAGCCACCCAGCCGCCCAAAGAGTCACCAATTAAATAAACCTCTTGCAGGTTCAAAGCATCGAGGTATTGGGCGAGACATTCTACTTCCAGATCGATCGAATAATTAACATTTGGGTGTTCCGAGTCGCCAAAGCCCAGCAAATCTGGTGCGAAGCATTGGAAGTCCGGGCTCAAAAGCTCGATCGTCCGCAGCCACTGACTGCCGTCGCCCCAAGAACCATGCAAAAATACTAAATTTGGGCCTCTGCCGACTTCGCGCCAGAAAATGTGTCCTAAAGAGAGTTTGACCCGAGAATTGCGTAACGGTGAGTACATCCGGTTTAATATTCAGCAATAAAAAGATTATTAAATTAATGTTCAGATATCATAAATTAAAGCATGGAAACATTAAAAATTAATTCCCTACTAATAAAAGGTAGCTTGTTAAGGTGAGGTAATTCCCAACGTTGCTCAAATGTAGATGCCCTGAGAATTTACGCTAAAGTTGTCAGGCCTTGAAAATAGTTCTGCAAGTGTTCGCCATTATCATGGCTAAGCTGGTCTTCCGGCAGCGCAGTCGGCAAAAAAGCCTCCACCTCGCTGATTTCAAGCGAATCCTGAACTTGCATCTTGCCCTGCACCTCTGCTTCCACCACGATACAAATCGAGTGCAAGCGAGGATCTCGATCGGCAGCCGAATAAACGCCCACCAAGCGACGAATTTTGACTAAATCGAGTCCTGTTTCCTCCGCCAATTCTCGGCGCACTGTTGTCGGAATATCCTCTCCCCAATCCACCATACCTCCCGGAAGTGCCCAGCGACCGTTGTCGCGGCGTCGAATTAACACTATTCGCCCGTCAGGTAACACAGGAATCACGGCGGTACCAGTGACGGGATGTCGAAAAATCAGACCCAGCACAGTCTGTACAAATTGCCACAATCTACGCATACACTCAAAAGCTTGTTTAGGGGAAAGTAATTTTAGACCTGCTATCTCGCAGATTTGGGGTCAGAATTATTATATTCTTCTTTCAGGCAAAATGTCCGGCAACTGTCCTAAAATCTCCGCTGCGTGAGATTCTGGTTTGACTTTGCGCCAAACATTTTCAATCCTACCATTAGGGTCGATCGCGAAGGTCGATCGAGTAATGCCCATAAATTCTTTGCCCATAAATTTTTTGAGTCCGTAACAACCGTAGGCGGTTGCCACTTCGGCGTTTGAGTCGCACAGCAAGGGAAAAGGCAGTTGATATTTAGCTGCAAACTTGGTGTGAGATTTTGCCCCGTCTGTACTGACACCGATCACTGCAATATTTCGCGACTCGTAGTCCGATCGCTAGAAATCGCTTTATTGGAGTAATTCCGAGTCAATGCGAGCAAATTAAAGCTCATAGCCATAGCCGTCACTCCTATGTACCAAAACTACATTGCTCATGGTTGAGAGACTTATTCTTGCGCCATCGATCAAAACCTCAAACCCTTTTGGAGTAGGTGTTTTAACTCTTGCCGTATAAGTTCCAGCTTGAGCTTTTTTCCGGTCTTTGCCGATAGTAAACCTGACTACATCACCTGCTGCAATGTGAGTAAAAACAGTTTTAGCGTTTTTCACTGCCGGAAATCCAGAAGCATTAACTCGAATGGATTGGCGGCTGCCATGACCTTTACAGGTAATCAATAGAGGTCGATCGGTGAGAACTCGAATGCTTGCCCCAGACTCGCCAACACAAGCAGCATCAAGGCTGTGAGTTTTTTCAAGACCTTGACGCACTCGGTTCATTTTCGTTCTTGCACCTGAGGAGCATTTCACGTTCTCGCAAATAGATTTAGCCATTTTCACTATTGCGTATCTGGTTGAATTGACCGCAGCCGCATCTTTTAACGGTTTTGTGGAATTCTCTAAAACTTGATTCAAAATGTCAGGTGATTTTGCCAAGAAATCGCGAACGTCCAAGTTACCTTTTTTGACATTACAGACATGACAAGCTAGAGTTAGATTTCCAATGCGGCTACTCCCCCCTTTCGACTTAGATTGAATATGCTCAACTTCTAGCGGTACGTTTTCTGTGCCACAGTAAGCGCATTTTCTACCCCACTTTTGCAACAAGTATTCACGCACTTCGTATCCTTGTAATTCACCTTGTTGGTATTCAACTCCATCTATTTCTGGATTAGCTAACTTTTGGGTATCAAACCGAATTTGTTCAATTTCGATCCAGGCAATTGGACAATACCGCATAAAGCGTTTAATCCAAGTTTCAACTGTTAGCACTCTGTGTCGAATTGATGGAGCTAACCAACCCTCTGGCTTGGCACGATTCAATCGTTTCTTGCGATAGCGTAAATTGCGCGAACGTCTTCCACGTCTAAACCCTGCCCGTTTAACTAAATCGAATTTGATTGCTTCTCCTCGGTGATTTAGTTCTGCTCGAAACAAGATATCATTACCACATTGAATGGCAAACCCTGTCCACTGACTACCTGGGTCAATCTTGAGGATGTATTCCTTTGTTTGGGGATTTTCGATAGTTTGTTGCTGGATTACGACATAAGGGAATCTGCGAAAACTGGCAAGCTTCCCACGATTTTGTAATTCTCGGCATCTGCCGGGGTTAATCATATCTAACGGTTGCTTATCTCCGTTGATTTGAAATACCCAGTTCTGTTGTTTGGTTGGTTGCATTTCTGCTTCGCCTTTCGGGTGATGTTTGCTTTGAAAATGCTCCTGAGACTTGTCACTGGCAATAGTGTTTCACCTTCAAAAACTAGGCAATGTTCTATTTGCCAAACCGCTTAGAACTAGCGAATTCTATTGGGGTTTTGACCTCAGGTAGCGTAGATCTCAAGGATCTTATTCTGGTGTAGCAGGGTTTTTATCCCTGGGGTAAACTGGAAACTCCGATTTACTCCATTTCTTTGCTACTCGCGAAAGGCACAAGCTTCTTTGGTACAGCCGGGGGTGTTATCCCGAGGATAAAAATAAAGTACAACTCGTCGGCCTCGAAAATCTGCGAGGCCCACAAGTTGGCCGGCAGCGTCGGGCAGGCTGAAAACAGGGGCTAGGTCACCAGGATTGAGTGTCATTTGTGATATTTTTGAACCTCCCCAGCGCTGAAGCAACGGGGATTCCTGCCCACCTAGAAAAGGCGACAGCGGGACATTCAAGTGTCCCTCTAGACCCTCAAGATCAACTATCCGAAGATGTTGCGATTGGGCTTACTTTTAGTATGTTTTGCTTGCTTGAGTCCATCACTTTTGCCAGTTAGGTACACTCCTCAATCTGCCTTTATTTGCCCTTTAAGTATTCTGGATCTCGCGCCAGATATCTCGGTTGCCGGGATTTCTCCGTACTAGATTGATTCAACGTGTAGATGGTGATTCTTAATCGCTTCTACTATTTTATCACGGTGGCCGGGGCCGCGCACTCGTTTCTAGGCGGCGGTCGCCGCTACAGGCCGGGGCCCCATATCTGAAGCTAGGGGCCCCGGCCCCGCTTCTCGGTCAAGAGTTTTTAGAATATTTTCGCAAGTAAAAAATGTTGCGTCCCGATCGCGCGCTGATGAAGAGCGACTCAAGAGACTCTCAGTCGAGGGACTGTTCTTGTCGATCGGTAATAGTGCCGGGTGTGATATAATCGTCATCGGTCTAAAATTGAGTATAACTAGACAACGTAAAAACTCGCACTCAATTAGTTGAGTTCGCAGTCACACCGATCGGTGTTGCGGTTTAGGAAAGCTAAATTTGAACAAAACCTAACTACATTAAAGAGAATCGATCGAGTACGGTAGGGTATACCGGAATTCACGCTTGGGGAGAAGACACCTCTAAAGCCGCTGGAGCAATCCTGTCGGAAACAAGTGACTTCACCCAAGCCAGAATCTCAGTCACAAGCAAGTGCTGAGAGTTTTAACCTGAAGAATCCCCTCGCCGAAAGCTTGGGGAATGTCAATGTTTATTAGTGAGGTCAGAATGGCTAAGCGCCGCAATCTCAAGAAAGAGAAGGCACAACGAAATCAAGCATACGCTCGCAAGTTTCGCAAGCGGAGAAATCAAGATATGTTCTCCAACAAGAGAAGGCGATTTGACGGCGGCAACGGCGGCGGGATGGGCGCCATGAGCGGCGGCGGACGGGACAAAGATATGGCTGCTGCTGAAGAGTAATATAGTCAGGCTATCTGCCCAACTTAGAACCGAGAGTGCAAAACACGATCGTTCTAAGGAGAGATAGCCATTCTGAATTTGCCTAAGAATTCAACGAGGATAGTTTAGGCGATCCGATCGCGCGCAGCAATCAGTGATTTTCTCACTTGTTCAAATCCGGTGCCACCGTAACTATTGCGAGCAGCGACCACTTGAGTCGGTGCGATCGCGCTATAAATGTCTGTATCAAAAGCTGGGTGCAAGTCTTTCCACTCCTCAAGTGTCAAATCTTTGAGGAGTTTGCCCCCCGACAGACAAGTTTTCACAACTTTGCCCACAAGGTTGTAAGATTCCCGGAAGGGAACGCCCTTAGCAGCCAAATAATCTGCTACGTCTGTAGCGTTAGAAAAGTCTTCTGTAACGGCACTGGCAAGGCGATTGGTGTTAAACGCGATTCCTTCCCGCAGCAAAATCGTCATTGCTTCCAAGCAACCTTGTACAGTTTTGACGGTATCAAACAAAGCTTCTTTATCTTCTTGCAAATCTTTGTTGTAGGCCAAAGGCAATCCCTTCACTACTACAAGCAAGGCTTGCAAATGACCGAAAACCCGCCCCGCCTTGCCCCGCACCAACTCCGGCACGTCGGGATTTTTTTTCTGGGGCATGATGCTAGAGCCCGTAGCGCAGCTATCTTTGAGCGTAATAAATCCAAATTCGTGAGAAGACCACAAAATCATTTCTTCTGACAAGCGGCTCAGGTGTACCATAATTAAGCTGGCGGCTGCGAGAAATTCGATCGCAAAATCTCGATCGCTCACTCCATCTAAACTATTAGCATAAACCTGGTCAAACTCCAAGAGTTCTGCGCTATAGTGTCGGTCGATCGGGAAAGTCGTCCCCGCCAGCGCGCCGCAACCCAAAGGCGAAATATTCACCCGCTTCAAGACATCGCCAAGGCGTTCCCAATCGCGATCGGACATTTCAAAATAAGCTAACAAGTAATGAGCCAAACTGATTGGCTGAGCGCGCTGTAAGTGCGTGTAACCGGGGATTAAAGTTTCGACGTTGAGTTCTGCAATTTCGAGCAAAACCCCTTGAAATTCCCGCAATTGCTCGCGAATTTCTGCGATGCGATCGCGCAAATACAAACGAGTATCGGTGCCGGCTTGGTCATTGCGCGATCGGGCCGTGTGCAGCTTTTTGCCCGCATCCCCGACGATATCCGTCAGGCGCTTTTCTACAGCAAAGTGAACGTCTTCTGCATCAACTCCCGGCACAAAAAGACCTTGGCGGTATTCGCGGCGGATTTGTTCCAAACCATTGACTAGCTGTTCGCCTTCTGATGCGGAAATAATCCCAGTTTTGGCGAGCATCTTAGCATGAGCGATAGAACCGGTCAAGTCATACTCAATCAGTTCTATATCGAAGCCAATACTAGCATTGAATCGGGCGATCGCTGGGTGCAGCGCCGACTCAAATCTTTGACTCCAAGTTTTCGGTTGTGTGGTCATTGCTGAATGTAAAACTAAATTATATCTCTCTTGCAGAACTCTCTAAAAACTGTTTCGTAGTAAGGACTTTAGTCCTTCGGTTCGCACTCAGGATTTGAGTCCTCCGGTTCGCAGTAAATAAGGCAAGTCCTTCGTCCCAAATTCGGCAAGAAAGGACTAAGGTAATTACTACAAACTTTGTATACCTGTATTGACACTAAAAAACTGAATTCTAGACTACAAAATTATTAAAATTATGCTGCTGCATCAGAAAGGACTGAAGTCCTGACGGCGAACCTTTGAAATCCCTTCCTGACGACCTCTTAGAGAATAACTCTAAGGAATAATCCCTTTAATGAACCAGCCAATGAAAATACCTATAAAAAAAGCTCCTATCTGACCAGTCGAAACAAAATTGTTCCAAGCTTTCTGGAAATTAGTAAAAATCTCGTAGCTTTGACCCAATATCACAGGCGAACTCAAATGAGATTTCACAACTAACAAATGAACGG
Source organism: Microcoleus sp. PH2017_28_MFU_U_A (assembly GCF_020738035.1). Classification (NCBI taxonomy): domain Bacteria; kingdom Bacillati; phylum Cyanobacteriota; class Cyanophyceae; order Oscillatoriales; family Microcoleaceae; genus Microcoleus; species Microcoleus sp. PH2017_28_MFU_U_A. The sequence goes on along the minus strand of NZ_JAEQCX010000087.1, from coordinate 18,703 downwards.
CGTCATGCCAATGAATCGAGCTGGTAAATCCAGTAATAATTTCCGGCATTAAATTAACTATCATGGTGATTTTCTCCTGTGGTCGGTGTTACCCTAAGTACAACCAGTGTCATGTCATCTTCATTGCGGTTGCCGATGCCGATAAACTGGTGAACGCGATCGAACAAATAATCCAGAATTTCCTCAGACTGCTGATAATTTTGACAAGCCCACTGAAAAGCCGCGGTCAAGTTATCCTCATCAAAGCGATCGCCCCTTTGATTAGCAGCATCAGTAAATCCGTCTGTGTAATAAATAATAGTATCACCAGGCTGCAATTGCACGTGGGCTTCTTGGTAGTGCGAATCAGCATCCAGGCCAATCAACATTCCCTCCAAAGTATCGAGCCGAACAATCGAATTAGTTGCAGCTTGCCACAGCAAAGGCGGGTGGTGAGCAGCATTACTGTAAGACAGAATGCGAGTTTTCGGATCGTACTCCGAATAAAACAGAGTCACAAAACGGTGAGAATTCTCCAAATCCGCGTGCATTACCCGGTTTAAATGTTGCAAAATTCTCGCAGGCGAATGGCGGTTCAAAACCTCCGCCCGCAGCATACCCCGCGTCATCGTCATCAACAGGCCAGCCGGTACCCCTTTGCCCATCACATCGCCAATGACGATGCTCCAGCGACCCTTGTCGATTTTGGACTTGAGATTTTTAATCAGGGATGGGGGGTGTTCCCCCTCATTCTCCTTGCCGATCGGGTCATAGTCAGCGGGAATAAAATCATAATAATCACCGCCGACTCTGCTAGCAGTTTGGCAGCGCGCGGCCACATCAAGACCGGGAATTGTGGGACAACTGCGGGGTTGCAGCCGCAATTGAATTTCCGCCCCAATTTCTAACTCTCTGTCCAGGCGTTCTTTTTCGGCCAACTTCACCGTCAGTTCGTCTTTGCAGATTGCCACGGCGGTTTGATCCGCCACCAACCGAACTAATTTCTGTCGGCCCGGAGTCCAAACATATTGTGGGTCACTGCTAAAAACAAACAGCCGTCCGCGTTCCAAATTCTTGACTAAAATTGGCGCCCCAAACAAATGAACATCCGGGCCCAAATAACGGCCGACTTGCAAGTCAAGACTAGAAGTTTGCCCAGAGGTTTGAGAAAAAGATTCACCAGCCGCGCCCGCACCTGCTGTAGCTTGCCTGGTGGCTATTTCCAGCGCTTTCCGCATATCTTGGCACTGCCGTCCTTCCTGACAGTGCAACTGCTGGAACCTGACTTGACCGTTGGGTTTGAACAGCACTAAAGCTCCCCCGTCGGCGTCGGTAACGCGAGTTGCCACCAAAGGCACCAACTCCAAAAATTGGTTGAGATTGTTAAAACTACGCAGGGCAAATCCGAGCGAGCCCAACATATCTTGAACGTTGTGCTGGTATCGGTGCAAGCGCGCTACCAGTTCTTTGAGGGCAAATACTGGCGTCGCGTCGGTGGAATTGCGACCCGTAGGGCGGTCAGCAGGTTGAGGTGAGGGGCGAGGCAAGGGCACAGCAGTCATTTTAGATTGGTGATTTTCGATCTTAAAAGGAGATTGATTGAGTGAGGAATTACGCACCACACGAACAGAAATCCGGTTGTTTTTGGAGCAAGTAGTTTGGGCAGTAGGTCATTGGTGTGAATTTAAGCCTGAAATCCTCAAGAAATCTCGTTTATAGCTGAGTCTAAATCCCCCTTAATAAGGGAGACTTTGAGCCCTTCTGAAACTACTTAATCAAGGTATGTAGTTGGGATGCGAGCCCTCTTTAGGCGTATAGATAAAGAGGGCTCGCATCCCAACTACGTACCTAATTTATCTGATGACAATAAAACCACACTGCTTTTTAAGGGGGCGCCAGGCCGATCGGCGGGCCTAAGCCTCAGAGAGTAAAACGTTACTACCTGAGACCTTAAGTTGACACCAATTGATGGCGCTTCGTCGATCGCAAGCAAGCAATAACAGAAGGTTTTAAGGTATTGTTTCTAGATATTTAGTTTTCCACAGACCGTCAGGTGGCGATCGGCACAAGTCCTGCGATGGTAGTTTGAGGTTAATAATTTGAGATTTTGAATATCTGTGTCCGCCTCCAAAAATCGGGACGGCTAGAGATACCTCATCAATCTAAAATCTAAAATCTAAAATCTAAAATCGAGTAGGGCTTCGACAAATTCGTAACTAGAAAACGGGCGCAAATCTTCGATGCTTTCCCCCACTCCAATAAACCGGATTGGCAGACCTAGCTGCTGCACTACTGCTAGGGCAACACCACCTTTAGCAGAACCGTCAAGTTTTGTCAATACTACTCCGCTTAATTTTGCCGATTCTGCGAAAACTTCTGCCTGTCGCAAACCATTTTGACCTAGGGTGGCATCCAAGACCAGTAGAGATTCTACGGTAGCGCCTGGGGCTTTTTTGTCTACAATGCGACGGATTTTACTTAATTCGTCCATCAGATTTTTTTTGTTTTGCAGGCGGCCTGCGGTGTCTACGATCAACAATTCTGTGCCTCGGGCGCTGGCGGCGGCGATCGCATCAAACACGACAGCAGCCGGATCGGTATTTTTCCCTGGATTGGCAATAATTTCCACGCCGCTGCGGGAACCCCAAACTTTGACTTGTTCGACGGCGGCGGCGCGGAAAGTGTCGGCAGCGGCAATCAGGGTTTTGTAGCCGGATTTTTGGGCGATGTGGGCTAGTTTGCCGATCGTCGTAGTTTTGCCCGCACCGTTGACTCCTACAATTAACCAGATGTTGAAGGTGTCTTTTTCTGGGGCAAATGTCAGGCTGTAGGCGGGATTGCCGGCGGCGGTTTCGGCTGTCGGAGCGTCGAGAATGTCGCGCAGGATGCTTTTGAGAAAGGCTAGAGCCTGTTCTGGCGGCAAGACTTCTTGTTTGAGTCTTTCTTGGAGGCGGTTGATAATGATGTCGGTGGCGGCGACTCCGACATCGGCTTGTAGGAGCAAAGTCTCAATTTCGGCTACCGCGTCTTGATTGAGCGGGCCTTGACCGACGATCGCCTTTAGTCGATTAATTAAGCTGCGGCGAGTTCTTTCCAAACCTTTCCGCAGTTTTTGCAGCCAACTGATTTCCTCGACGGATACTTGATCTGGCCGGCGCCCTTGACTGGCTAGGATTTCAGATGACCAGAGGAAGCCTTCGTCAAAGGCAAAACCGGGAATTTCTTCGATTATTGCGGCTCTTTCGGCGGCGTTGGCGATGACTTCTGGTTCCTCAAGGGCGGTTTCCTTGAGGCGTTCGATGCGATCCATGCGATCGGCCCCAGCTCGGGCCCAAAACGGCAGGGCTTCGGCTGTAGAGTCCTCAGATGCGATCGATTCTGTGTCTGCAAGCTCAGTTGCAGGTTGGGCAATTGCTATATTTTCTGCTGTAACTTCTAATTTTTGAGTAACAGGTTGAGGCGCGATCGACTCGGATGATGGTGGCAGAGGTTCGGGAATCTCTACTGGGATGGCTGCATCTGGTTCTTGACCATCGGTACTTTCATTCTGCGGTGGTGGTGCAATTTCTGAAACTTCTGCAACAGTTGGTGCGGCTTCTGCAACTTCTACAAATTCTGTTTCGGCTGCTGGAACTTCCGCCGATGCTGTCTGGGCAACTTCTGTTTCAGGTTTTTGCTGTTTTTGAATATTTTTGTAAGCAGCTTTGGCCCAATTGAGATAATCCTCAGCTACAGCGGGGGAAGTTTCCTCAACTGCTGCATCTGTTTGAGGCTCAACCGATGCGGATTTTGCCGCCTCATCTTGGGGCTGTTCGGGGGGAGTTTCTGGTTCAGAAGATCCGCTTTCGCTGTACTGGCGACGAAACCAATTAAATACCATAGAAGTAAATGGGGAATAGAGAATAGTTATTAGTCATTTAGCCATCAGTCCTTAGTGTAGAGCGGATTGCGGATTGCGGATTGCCGATCGCCCAATGACCAATGACCAATGACCAATGACCAATGACCAATGACCAATGACCAATGACCAATGACCAATGACCAATGACCAATGACCAATGACCAATGACTACTGACTACTGACTTACAACTTCTGCATTGATTTTATCGACGACTCGGCGGAGGACTCCGTTGATGAACCGATGTCCTTCGTCGCCGCTGTAGCGTTTTGCCAGTTGGACGGCTTCGTTGACGCTGACTTGTTCGGGTAAGCCGAGATAGAGGATTTCGGCGATCGCGATTCTCATGATATCTCGATCGATCCTGGGCAGGCGATCGATTTGCCAGTCTACCAGGGCTTCCGAGAGCAATTCATCAATTTGAACGCGGTTGGCGCTGACTTTGGTCAGGATTTGCAAAGCATAGGTGCGGACATCTTGCTGGTTGGCAAGCTGAAGCAGTTCTGGAAACTCCATCGATGAACCGAGACGGTTAATCGCCGTTTGGGTGAGTTCGAGTGCTTCGCGCACCATCGCTCTAGCACTTTGTATATCAGCAGCGCGGATTTCGCTAGCCAGGAGTTTGTCGCTACCCCGCTGTACTTCCGAAGCTGCTGCTTCTAGGGATTCTTGAACTTCTGTCGTCAGAGTGCGGATGGCTGCGAGGAGAACATCTTGCAGTTTCTTAGCTTCTAAGAGTTCTGGATTAGTCGGCAGTTGGCTGATGCCGAGGAGTGCGAGTTCGCGTGAGGTTTCGCGTGCTTTTTTCATATTTTTTAGATAGGAATTGGGATTTTAGGAATTTCAGAATTGTTGAGATTGCTAAGCGCTGGTTCAGAGCATAGACTTGGACTTTAGCAGAAAAACTCCCAAAAAAACCTGCCCTCAGTAACGATTGTTTCTGGGCAGGTTTTAGATACCTAGGATCAATTATTATTGGGAAAATTTACTGGCTAGAAACCCGGTTTCTTAGGAGCGTCCCACGGAGGCTGCCCACCCGTTATGGATGAAAGAAACTCTTTCTCCCCCTCTCCCCCCTCTCCCCCTCTCCCCATCGAGTTTCTTAGGAGATACTTCGCTTTGAAACCCAAGATGTATCAGAGAAACCCGGTTTCTGAGTGTAGGCTTTCTGCGCTTCCAGTTGGTTCAATATACGTGAGTTGCAAAAATAATTCGGACGGGCTAGAAGCCCATCCCACAATTTTTTTGTTTTGTGGGATGGGCTTCTAGCCCGTCCGAAAATTTGATTAAAAGATTAAAAGGACTTTTACAGCCTTGTCTAATCTTCTTCGACTGGTACAGGCTGGTATCTTGATTCGGATAGCAAGGGTTCGAGTGTTTTGCCGGGGGGGTTGTCGGCGGTGACCGCAACTGAGTTGCTGGGGTTGACGATGCCGCCGGAGATCACCACTTTAAAGGCATCTTCGATCGACATTGACAAATTAACGACATCTGCTTCCGGGACTATAGCGTACCATCCGGTGGTGGGGTTGGGAGTGGTGGGGATGAAAATGCCGATCGGGCTTTCGCCGGACAAATGAGACGGAATGTCGTTACTCTCGATCGTACCGGTCACAAATGCCAAAGTCCAGATTCCCCGCCGGGGATACTCTACCAACACCACCCGGCGAAATTTATCATTAGATTTGAGGATAGTTCCCAGCAGTTGTTTCAAGGTTTTGTAAACCGAACCCGCTAGGGGAATTGCCTGTAACAGGCGTTCGCCAAAGTCTAGCAGCCACTTCCCGAAGATGTTGCGGGCCATCAAACCAATGACTAAAATGCTCAGCAGGGGTACAGCCAGCCCTACTAACAGATTTAGCAGGTTGACCAAAATCGGGTGGAGTCCGTCAAAAGGATTAATCTGCTTGGGAATTTTGGTAAGAAAATTGATTACCCAACTGGCGACGGTAATTGTCAGCCAGATGGTGGTAGCTAAAGGTATCACTACCAGCAGACCTGCGATCAGGTCATTTTTTAAGTCTTGTTTGATGCGTTGGAGCACGGCGGTTCAAATCTCCTCGTAACTGGTTGCAATCACCTGATAAACCTGAGAATAAAGCAACTGCACGGGCTTTACTGGAATTGACCATTTTGGATCGTCTTCTCTGCTGCCAAACCCTACGCTTGCCGAGCGCGGAAGAGTTAGGGATCGGCGGTGCTGTATCTATATTTTAAAGAATTATTGCAGGCAAAGCGCCTGATTTTAATATATGCGGGCTGTGCAACAGCTCACCCTATTGTATATTTTAAGACATTTTAGCTCGGAATCAACCAATCAGATCGCTGTGTTGAGGTGGCCGGAGTCGGGGTGTTTCCTGTAGAGGGCTTTTGGGCTGCTTCCACAATTGATAAATTTTTAGGATGAGGCGGGCTAGAACAATGCCAGTGGCGATCGTACCGCGATCGCGCCCACTCCCATCGGACAATCTATTTTTTGAGAACTTGACAGAACTGCGATCGAGAAAGGTGAGAGACTTTAGATTAAATGTTTCTCAAATGCCAGCTACTTCTTAAACTATTTGACTCCCCTAAAAAATGGATGCCGTGCCACGTAGACTCCTGATTGGAAGGTCAAAAAAATTACACCAAAGTTCATAATCCCAAATTCAATTCTGCGAGTAAATCTCCAATCTCAAATCTCAAACTGGTTGACTATTCTTTGAAAAACCGTAAAATATAGTCAAATTTATCTGCGATCGCGGGAATCTCGCCAATAATAGCTTATGTTGAATACAGCCGGACTGTTTGAAGCAAAACCTCTTCAGGGAAATATTGCGGGTGTTTCAGCAGAAATACCAGACTTATTTGGCAGTAAGTTCGTTAGCGAAGCCCTCGTAGAGGATCGCCTAAATCGATTGACCCAAATTGCGATCGGGGATACTAATGTTTTATTTGATACCAGATCCGATTTAACTCAAACATCCGATTTGGTTGCCGGTGCGACTGGTAGTGCGATCCTCTACGAGGGCTTCGCTAACGACCTTTTTGACCAAATCACCGACTTCCGGCTCCCGCACTCACCAGACGACAATCTTAAAGTCGATCGCAGTCTAACATCCCAGACCGATATCTCCACTCCACTTCACAGAGACGAACTTACAGGCATGGATTTTGCTATCGGTGATACTGGTATAGTTCCAGAGCGATCGCAATCCCGAACTGCTGCGCTATTACCTTCAGAAAAATGGGCTTTCAATTTCCCAGATTATACCATCGACCACCAAGGTTTAAACACCCTCAATATCAAAATTGGTTACGGCTTAAAACCCGGAATTACCAAAAATGAATATCCCGATTTTGTGCCAATCTACAAAAGTATTGATAGCTTCCTAGTTAACTACCCCAACGAAACGGACACCTGGGAAAATATCAACAAAAATCTCAGTCAAAAAGTGCTAGACGAAAATCCGGCACTGACCGATGTTACCATCCAAATCGAAGTTTTGCCAACGAACAGATTGCCCTACGAACGAGCAACTACAGTTTTCCGCAGTCGTGCCGGTCAACCAAAAGAAAATGGCAACTTTTCCTTGAAAAACTACGCAATTAATCACCAAGGATTGAACAAGCTCAATTTCGATGTTGATTACCAGTACAAACCGGGGATTCCCCCAAACGAATATCCCGATTCCCTGTCAATTCTCAAGAGAATTGATAACTTTTTAAGCAAGTATCCCAATGAGACAGATTTCTGGGAAATTGTCAACAAAAAATTAACTCAAAATATCCTCAACGAAAATTCTAGCTTGGCAGCAATTAAGATCGACTTGAACGTTTTGCCAAGCCAAACATTACCCTATAACCGCACCAGCAAAGTTACTCGCACTCAACCAAGCAATCCTCAAGGAACTTTCCTAGTTGGCAATACCAGAGGCAATAATGTACTGCGGTTTGACGGCAGTACGGGCAATCTTTTAAGCGAATTTATCCCAGCGGGCAGCGGCGGTTTGTCTAGTCCAGATACAATTCTTTTTGGCCCAGATGGCAACGGCGACGGTAAGCCGGACATTTACATTGCCAGCGGTGACAAGCCAGGGAATTCCGGACAGCCGACAGCATCTGCCGTATTGCGATATGACGGAGTTAGTGGCAGATTTATTGATAAGTTTGTCGGCGACAATCCGAACACTACTGCTGATGAAACTGGCGGATTATCTCGTCCTTACGGTTTAGCTTTTGGTGCCGACGGTAATTTTTATGTCAGCAGTTTTTTGACCGATCAAATTCTTAGATACAACGGCAAAACAGGACAATTTATAGATGTATTTGCAACGGGCAAACAGCAAGCGGGAGGATTGAATGGGCCGAACAATTTACTGTTTGCTCCTGACGGCAATTTGTACGTGACAACGCAGGGGAGTGTTGCTCGTGATGGCAAAGCTGATTTTAGTGCAGGTTTCGCCAGCCAGGTGCTGCTTTACAACCCGCAAACTGGGCAGTCAAGTATCTTTGCTTCCCCCGATCCTTCGCCTCGGAGTCAGGGATTTGTGAGTCTTTTGGGCATGGCAATCGGGCCCGCTGACGGCGACCTTTACGTGAGCGATTTTGCTAACGATATCAGGCGCTACAATTTAAAAAGTGGGAATTTGGTCAAGGTTTTATCTACCAATTATACTGATACTTCCCCCAGTAGCAATTATGTAGGTGGTTTGGCATTTTCGCCGATCGGCAATTTGTTTGCAGTTGGCTTTGACAACCGCGCCAATGCTAACAATGTTGGTGCAGTTTTGCGGTACAATGGCAAAACTGGGGAACCGCTGCCAATATCGAGCAATCCTTTGTCGAGTAACAGTTCTATTTTTGTCCCTCCCGACAGCAAGTTACAGCGTCCGATAGGAATTGCTTTCTTTCCTTCCGATGGTAAGCTGACCGAGAAGTGGAATTTTACAGCGGCAAATTACCCAATTAACCATCAAGGGTTAAACAACCTAAATTTTGCTGTAAATTATCAGTACAAAGAGGGCATTCAAAATTATCAGTATCCCGATTATGTGCCGATTTACAAGAGCGTTGATGATTTTTTAGTTAACTATCCTAACGAAACTGATTTTTGGGAAATTGTTAACAAAAATTTGACGGAAAAAGTGCTTGCCGAAAATCCAGCAATTTCTTCGGTGACTGTTGATTTGAATGTTTTGCCGACGAACCAATTGCCTTACGATCGCAGCAGTACCGTTAGTCGCACTACAAATGGTAAATTAGGGGAAGCCTGGGATTTCAAGATTCCTAATTATTCGATCGCTCACCAGGGTTTGAATAACCTGAACATTGATGTCAAGTATCAGTACAAGCCAGGAATTACGCAGGCTGAATATCCCGACTTTGTGCCGATTTACAAAAGCATAGACAATTTTTTGGTTGATTATCCAAATGAAACGGATTTATGGGAGATTTTGAATAAGAATTTGACCGAAAAGCTGCTAGCACAAAATCCGGCTTTGGATTCGCTGGAAATTAGTATCGAGGTTTTGCCGACCAACAAATTGCCTTACGAACGAGCTAGTATTGTGTCGCTGGCTTAGCGTCTAATTCAATACGGTTAACTTAACGATTTTTGACGAATTTCACTTCGCGATTTTCTAGGCAATACAGGCATTATTTGCCAGTCGGATTGTTCTTAAGTTAAGCGTATTGGCTTCAAATTGTTTTTTTTGTGGACAATTATTGACAGGGAATACATTCCTTGCTAAGGTGATATGTAATTCAGTAGGTTGCGTAGAAACCGAGTTTTTGTGCATCCAAAACGAACGCATTTAAATTGTCTGTTGTGGTCAAAAAACAATTTTTTGAAGAAACTGAGTTTATGAATTAAAGCGAGTTTGCAAAGATCTATCTTGGGATAGATGAGTATGTTTCAGGCAGTTGCTATAAAACAGTGCGGGCCTTAGGTGGGTCAAAAACCCGGTTTCTGGGTTAAGGTCGATCGCTCAAAGGATTTGAAATTTGAGATTTGAGATGGGTCATGACTTATTCTGTATGGGTTTGCAGCTTGGCTAAAGTTGCATTGTTTTTTTAAACAGGTATCACAGATTTTGGGTAGAAATCGGGTTCTTCTGTGTTCAGAACTCAGAAAGATAGTTGTTTTGCGATCGGAACTCAGGATGCAGTCGCTTTCCTGGCGCAGAGGTTCCAGCAGTAAGCTGAGCATTTTTTTATCTTTTCTTTAGAATGGCGATGGAAATTAGGTAAATAATGGAAGTATTCAAGGATTTTTGATTGCATTTTTCTGTAAAATATATTAAGGAATTTTTGTGAAAACGCTCAATATCCTCTTGGTAGAGGACAGTCCCCTAGATGCCGAGCTGATTGAGGCATATCTCATGGATGGCGGTCTAGACTTTTCTTTGCTGTGCGTGGAAACTCGGGAAGATTTTGCCGTAGCGCTGGAAAAACACTGTGTTGATATTATTTTGGCAGACTATATGCTGCCTTGTTTTAACGGGATAGCAGCGCTGGAAATGGCCCGCGCTACTTGTCCGGGAGTGCCGTTTATTTTTGTGTCGGCTACTTTGGGTGAGGAAGTGGCAATTGAGACTTTGAAAAGCGGGGCTACAGACTATGTTCTCAAACGGCGTTTGACGCGGTTGGTGCCGTCGATCGAGCGGGCCCTGCGGGAAGTTAAAGAACGGCTCGATCGCAAAGCAGCTCAAGCACAGCGCCAAGAAAGCGAAGCCAGGTTTCGGATGATGGCAGATACCGCGCCGGTGATGATTTGGATGTCGGATATCGATCGACTTGGCGATTACTTTAACAAAGTTTGGTTGGAGTTTACCGGTAAAACTTTGGCGCAAGAAATCGGCATCGGTTGGATGGAAAGCTTGCATCCTGACGACTTGCCAAAATATATGGATGTTTACCGGAGAGCCTTCGACGCCCGCAGCGAGTACCGGATCGAGTACCGCTTGAGGCGCTATGACGGGGAGTACCGCTGGGTTGTGAGTACAGGGGTACCCCTGTACAGACCCGATCGCACTTTTGCCGGTTACATCGGTTCTTGCATCGATATTAGCGATCGCCAACAGGCAGAACAAGAACGTGTTATGGCTTTGTCCCGGGAACAAGCAGCTCGCAAACAAGCAGAACAAACAGCTCAAGCGCTACTATCGGCAAACGCTCGAATTACTAACATTCTCGAAAGCATTACCGACGCTTTTGTCGCCTTCGATTCAAACTGGAAATTCACCTATATTAACCACAAAGGTCAAGAGATTTTTGGCAACTTACAAGCAGAACTGATCGGGAAAAATATTTGGGAAATATATCCCTGGGCCGTGGATTTACCGTCTTACAAAATCGCCACCAAAGCATTAGCAGACAAGGTAACAGTCGAATATGAAGAATTCGTGCCGTTATGGAATAAGTGGTTGAAAGTGCGTTTTTATCCTTCCGATTCTGGTTGCTCGGCTTACATCCAAGATGTGAGCGATCGCAAGCAATCAGAAGCAGCACTCAAAGCTAGTCAAGAAAAGCTGAGAATGTTGGCAGAATCTAACTTGATCGGAATTCTCTTCGGCGATGTTGACGGCGGTATCAGTGAGGCTAACGACGAATTTTTGCGCCTCGTTGGCTACACGCGGGAACAGTTGCAGCGCGGGGAACTCCGCTGGATTGACATTACACCGCCGGAGTACCTACCGCTGGACGAAATCGGCATCGCAGAGGCAAAGGCCGAGGGCGTTTGCAGTCCCTACGAAAAGGAATACATTCGGCCCGATGGCAGCCGGATTCCGGTGTTGGTGGGGTATATTTTGTTGGGGGAAAAGCGGCAAGAATCAGTGGCTTTTATTCTCGATTTGACGGTTCGCAAGGAGTTGGAAAAAGAACTGCACGATCGAGCTGAGGAATTGGCGCGGGCGAACCGGATTAAAGATGAGTTTCTGGGAACTTTGTCCCACGAATTGCGGACGCCGTTGAATGCGATGCTGGGATGGGCGCAACTGCTGCGCCACCGCAAGTTTGATGAAAAAACGACTGTTAAGGCTCTGGAAACGATCGACCGCAATACGCGATCGCTGGGGACGCTAATTGAGGATTTGTTGGACGTGTCGCAGATTATGACTGGCCAACTGTCGCTGAATTTGCGGTGGGTAGATTTGATTTCGACTGTTGAAGGTGCTATCGATACTCTCGCTCCGGCGATTGGGGCAAAAAATATTGAAATTGTGACGGATTTCGACCAAACTGCGGGGCGGATGTTTGGCGATTCCGGCCGCTTGCAGCAGGTGGCGTGGAATTTGCTGTCGAATGCGATTAAGTTTACTCCTGACGGAGGACAGGTGAGGGTGGCGCTGCACAAGGTGGAGAGGACGAGTATGCCCGGACAATCCGCCTGTTGTGAAAATTTGTCACCGCCTAGTGTGGAAATTGAAGTCAGCGACACGGGACAAGGGATTCCAGGAGAGTTTTTGCCGCACGTTTTTGAGCGTTTCAGCCAAGCTGATACCTCTACAACGCGATCGTACAACGGATTGGGTCTAGGTTTGGCTCTCGTGCGCCATTTTGTGGAAATGCACGGGGGAACAGTGCAAGTAGAATCGGCTGGCCAAGGACAAGGAGCGAGCTTTTTCGTTAGATTGCCAATTAAACAGCAAGAGGGCGACAGCGGATTTTCTGTTACCGGGGCTGGGGAGTTTGTGGTTCGAGAAACCCCGGCCAGATCCCCTATAGATCCGTCTTTTGTTAGCAGCAACCTTTCGGGAGTGCGGGTGTTGGTGGTTGATGGCGACGGGGATTCCTTGGATTTTGCGCGTACAGTGCTCGAAGATTGCGGAGCTGAGGTGGAGACTGCTATCTCGGGAATGGAAGCCTTGGAAGCGATTTCTAGGCTGAATCCGGATGTGTTGGCGATCGATCTCGGCATACAAACCGCTGAAGGAGAGGCTCTGCTGCCGCAAGTGCGAGAGCAAATGGGGGACAGGGAAATTCCGGCGGTGGCTTTCACAGCTTACGGTAGGCTGGAGGAACGGGTGCGGGCGCTGCGACAGGGTTTTCAAATTCACCTACCCAAGCCTCTCGATCCTGCTGAGTTGGTGGCGGTGGTGGCAAGTTTGGTGTCGCGGGCGATCGATTTTTGATGGGAGCATCTCAGTTTTGCATCTGTAGTGCTGTCCCCGCTCGCGTGCTGATATAGCACGCGAGCGGGGACGCTCGCACTGTAAAAAAAATGTTTTTTGCAAAAATGAGATGCTCCCTTTTTGATTGACTCGGCAAGGATGGAAATCCTCACGACTAATCAATTTTCTTGGATAGGAGCGATCGCAAATTCATTATATAACGACCAATTACCAATTACCAATTACCAATTACCAATTACCAATTACCAATTACCAATTCCCAATTCCCAATTACCAATTACCAATTACCAATTACATTACCAATTACCAATTACCAATTACCAATTACCAATTACCAATTACCAATTACCAATTACCAATTACCAATTACCAATTACCAATTACCAATTACCCAACCGTTAATCGCTCAATCCCCTTCGGCAATTTGCTTTAAAACCCACTTGTTTATGCCTTCAGGGGAAATAACATAGCGATAGTAAGTAGAGCCTCGAATAATTACTTGGATTTTTTTCGGACTGATTTTTTCGCTCTCAATAGTTAGGCATCCGTGGCCTGTTTCTTGCCAAGTCTGCATCAGCAAGGTCTCGATTTTGGCAAATAGACTGTTGATTGAAGTTTCCGTGCTATCTGGTTCTCTTGACATATTACATAAGTTGAGATACAAGTTGACAGACTCTCTCGCCACTAGGACGCGAGCCTCTCTATTTGAGCTATCGGCGCAACTTGTTCTTTTTTATGCAAATCCCGTATACTTTTTACAAAACTTTACACAACTGGCGATCGCGCCTGATTATATATATTCCGGTAAAATAACCGTTATCACTTTCGATCGTTCGGACTGAACTCCTCTCTTGTTTGATGAGGACTTCAGTCTGAAAGATCGAACAAATTTAATTGCGATCGTTCCAAACCGGTTTTCCACCTCAGCTAGGTAACAGTAATCATTAATAAATTACTATTACACCTCATTTGTCAAGCCCCAAAAGTTATATATTTAATTGAAGTAAAAGTATTTTTTTGATAGTGAGGTGAACAAACCATCGCCTCAAATATCAAGCTCATCAACTGGGTGCGAGCTTTTAAAAGTACCGTGCCGGGGTAAATGCTTCTGAGACTCCCGTCTTTCCCACCGTGCAAGGATTTTTTTTCAATCTGTGATTTTTCCGCGCTCTCCGGTTCCAACTATCTACTAGATACCAATTGCACCCGGCCAGCATCCATTTCATCCATTAATAACTCTAAAGCCTCATAATCAATATCCGAGATGTAGCCCAAACGGGTGAGCTCGTTGTTGATTTCGTTTTCAATGTCAGGCGTCAACTGCTTAATGTAGAGGGCTTTTTCTACAAGTTGACGAATAGCATGAGTTGCTTGCATAGTATATCGGAGAACTCCGTACAGTATTATTGTCATCTTAACAGTCGATGGAGTGAGTGATCCAAATCAGAACTAACCAGTGATTTCAATTACATTGCTCAGTTTAACCTAACAGCTAGGATAAGGTCGATCGCAATCTTTACGATTGCCAACACTAAACCTCGTCGCACAAATAAAAAATAGTATAGTAGCTTACCTTTACTCCGTAAATCTTGCACAAACTTTTATAAAAAAGACTAAATAAATAAAGATTCAGTAAACTACTCAAAACTACCGATCGGTTTTCCTCAGGTAGGGTTACGCTCGTAGGTGTCAAGTAGGTTTAGGCTTACCTCCGTCCAGTACGGTAGTTGAAAATACGTAGCAACCATAGGTTTGATATATGCAGACACTTCTTGCCCATAAACCACTTAGGGTGATTCGACCCCTAGACCACCTAAATGCAGCCACAGCCGGAGAATTCACAGAGCAACTAACCACAACAATTTCAGCCCCTGGAGTAGTAGCGGTACTCGTAGATGTTGGCGCAGTAACATTTATTGACAGCGCGGGTTTGATGGCATTGATTTCCGGCCTCAAGCAGGCGAAAAAAATGGGACGCAGGTTTAGTCTGTGTTCAGTTACCGCCGGAATTAGAATGATTCTGGAACTCAGCCAACTCGATCGAGTTTTTGAGATATTTGAAAATGTCGAAAGCTTTGAAGCAGCAAACTCTTGTCTTGTGTAAACAAGCACTTCTAGAATCTACTCACCAGTGAAAACAAGTAAGCAAACACAGCAACTTGAGTTAAAGGGCTCCAAAGAGATAGGACTGCCGTTGGCGTATTGGCAGATTTTAAGGTAGGCTGCTTAAGAGTCGCAAATATGAGAGCGAGTCGAGCCGTGGCAGTAAAAATCGAAGAATTACTTACAGCAGAAATCAATCAGCCTGCTCGTTATCTAGGAAACGAGTTGGGGGCTGTACGCAAGCCTTGGGATGGGGCGTCTGTACGCTGGGTGCTCACATATCCAGAAGTGTATGAAGTTGGTGCTTCCAATCTGGGACACATCATCCTTTACAATATTTTGAATGCCTTGCCGAGACAGTTGTGCGATCGAGCTTATTTGCCCGCACCAGACTTAGCAGCAAAACTGCGATCCTCTCCGAGGGCTGCGCTAACGACCAAAACTCCCCTGTTTGCTGTAGAATCCAGGCGATCGCTCACAGAATTTGATATTCTCGGCTTCAGCCTCAGCTACGAACTCGGAGCAACAAACATTCTGGAAATGCTGGATTTAGCCGGCATTCCCCTAACTTGGAAAGAAAGAGCGACAAATGCCCAAAATGGCGGCGATTTGCCGCTAATTTTTGCTGGCGGACAAACCGCAACCTCCAATCCCGAACCCTACGCTGACTTTTTTGACTTCATCGCTTTGGGAGATGGAGAAGAATTGCTGCCAGAAATTGGCTTGATTTTGGCAGAAGGCAAAACTAATAATTTGAGCCGAGAAGCACTATTGCTGGATTTAGCGCAAATTCCTGGCGTTTATGTCCCCCAATTCTACGATATGGCGGCAGATGGTTCTGTTCATCCCAACCGCCCGCAAGTCCCAGAAAAAATTCTGCGCCGCGTAGCAACTCCCATACCAGCTTATTCGATCGGGCTAGTACCCTACGTCGAGACAGTACACGACAGACTGACAGTCGAAATCCGCCGGGGATGCACCCGCGGCTGTCGCTTCTGTCAGCCGGGAATGCTGACTCGCCCCGCCCGCGATGTGGAACCGCAGCAAGTCGTAGAGGCGATAGAAGAAGGAATGAAAGCCACCGGGCACAGCGAGTTTTCCCTGCTTTCCCTGAGTTGTTCCGACTATCTAGCACTTCCGGCTGTGGGGATGGAAATCAAAAACCGCCTCAAAGACAAAAATATCTCTCTGTCTTTACCCAGTCAGCGGGTTGACAGATTTGACGATAATATTGCCGACATTCTCGGCGGCACGCGACAAAGCGGTTTGACTTTTGCCCCGGAAGCCGGCACGCAGCGGATGCGCGACATCGTTAACAAAGGTTTGACAAACGAAGAATTGTTGCGGGGTGTCAAAACTGCGGTCGATCGCGGTTGGGATAAAATCAAGCTGTATTTTATGATCGGTTTGCCCGGAGAAACCGATTTTGATGTTCTGGGAATCGCCGAAACAGTCCGCTGGCTGCAAAGGGAATGCAGGCTTAATGGCAGGCGGCCACTGAATTTTAACTTGACAATTTCTAATTTTACGCCTAAGCCTCACACTCCTTTTCAGTGGCATTCGGTTTCTACTGCCGAGTTTTCACGCAAGCAAAAATTGCTGAAGGGTGAATTCAAAGCGATGAGAAATATCAAGGTGAATTATACCGATGTGCGGATTTCGGCAATGGAGGATTTTGTCGGTAGGGGCGATCGACGTTTGGGCGCTGTAGTCCACCGCGCTTGGGAACTTGGCGCTGGTATGGATGCGTGGTGGGAAAGCTTGGATACAGCATACAAGGCTTGGACAAGGGCGATCGATGAATCGGGACTTACCTGGAAATACCGCCAAGTTGAAAGCGGCGAATGGAATCTGTTTGAGAAGGAAGAGGAGAAGGAAGAAGGAAGAAGGAAGAGGGAAGAAGGAAGAAGGAAGAAGGAAGAAGGAAGAGAAGATAAACAAGATTTTCCCACATCTTCCCCTCTCCCCCTCTCCCCCTCCCCCACTCTCCCCCTCTCCCCCTCTCCTCTTCTCCCCCTCTTTCTCGATCGCCCGCTACCTTGGGATCACCTAGACACGGGAATTGATAAAAACTGGCTAAAACTTGATTTGCTTCATGCTTTAGAAGCAGCGACGGTTCCCGACTGTTCCTTTGAAGGGTGTTCGCGCTGCGGGGTTTGCGGCACAGATTTCGGACACAATGTGGTTGTAGATGCCCTGCCAATTCCGGATTTTGCTGGGGAGTTTGTGCCGAATACAGAACGGAAACAGCGTTTTCGGGTTTGGTTTGGGAAGGTGGGCGATATGGCTTTGGTTGGTCATTTGGATTTGCTGCGATTGTTCGATCGAGTTGTCCGTAGGGCTGATTTACCCATTTCGTTTACCGGGGGCTTCCACCCAAATCCTCGGATTTCTGTGGCAAATGCTCTGCCTCTGGGCGTTACCAGCACTGGGGAAATTGCTGATTTTGAACTCACTGAGTCGATCGATCTTGAGATTTTCCGGGCAAAATTGGCCGCGACTCTGCCGGAAAATATCCCGATTTACAAGGTTGAGTCGATCGACCTCAAAGCTCCTTCTGCCAGTCAGTTGTTAGAAGCAGCGGAGTACGTAATTACTGTGGCTGCAACAGGCCTGTTGACCGAAAATGGCGAATCTGACCGGGATAATTCTACCCCTGTCTCCGTCGCAGATCCTGCCAATTGGGAAGCTTGGGTGAAGGCGATCGCCGAAACAGAGGCTTTTTGGCGGGTGCACACTACTAAGTCGGGAAAGACGCGGGATGTCAATTTGCGCGATCGGCTGCACAAACTAGAACTTGTGCAGCAATCCGAAGGTACAGCCGTCTTGCGCTATACCGGCAGTTGTCGCAGCGACGGCAACTTGCTCAAGCCCGAACATCTTGTTTTCATGCTCGAACAAGTCAGCCAGCAGGAAATTCAGCTTTTGCAGGTTCAGCGCAGTCAGCTAATCTTGGGTTATGGTTAAAATAGGGAAGCTGTGGTGAAATATTTCACCTTCGGCTCTCGATCGGGATGTGTCGTGTCAAGCTATAATTGCTTGTTATGGAAGCCGCAGCGGCTTGAGCGCTTTTGTCGCTCGTCGCTAAGAGCCAACCAGCAACGCGGGCTGGGTGCAAATTGCTTCTGTTCAAAACTTCAAGCCTTTTTGTACATTCACGGGCTAAATCTAGCGCTAAACCCGCAGGAGCGGAGCATGAACCAAATTGATCGATTAATTTCGATCGATCGAGTGGTTGTCGATCGTCGGCTTAGTCAAAAATCTCATGGTTCAAGCCGAGCCCGCGGGTATTCAACAATAGATGTTTTTGACCTCGATCGAAAACGGATACAAGCCCGGACTTAATTCGTGGAGATCCCAAAATTTTAGACCAAGGTTCAAGCTCCCAGAGTCATCTGTGCTTGTAAATCTAAAATCTCAAATCTAAAATCTAAAATCGACTGACCAGGTTTTAGGGTTGGCAGGGGCGGAGGTTGCAGTCGAATGCCAAGAGTAGAGTCTGTTGAGTGCTATCCGCTAAACACTGGACAAAAGTGGACGAGATAGCCAGTCTAAGTCTTTAACTAGGCTACGTTAGTAAGGTCACGACACCTACGAGTGCTTTCC
>NZ_JAEQCX010000086.1:16744-46264 GCF_020738035.1 Microcoleus sp. PH2017_28_MFU_U_A | reverse complement strand
GCGACTCGATACAGAAAAAACTTATCTTTAACCAAGCTTGAATATATTGATCGCTCCTGCTCTTGGTTGGCAATCAATTATTCAGCAAGCCCTAATTAGAAATCACCGATTAGAATCTTCAACCCGCGGAGGCGGGTTTTGTTTGTGTAGACGCGGTTTCAACCGCCGGGTAATTAGAAATCACCGATTGGAATCTTCAACCCGCGGAGGCGGGTTTGGTTTGTGTAGACGCGGTTTCAACCGCCGGGTGGATGGGAAATCATGGGATGATTGGAAACCCATTCCCATTCAGGAATCATTGATTTTTGACGGTGGTGAACAGCCTGATTTCTGATATAGTTAGCCACATTGTCGATCGCATCACGGCTAACCGTAAACGCCCCATAGCTACCTTGCCATTTAAAAAAAACACCAGGTTTAAGTTCGTGAGTTACTAAATGAGAAGAACTACCCTTAACTTCTTTAATAATTTCAGCTATTGTCAAAGTTGACGGAAAACCGACTAGCAAATGTACATGATCCTCTATACCGCCAATAGCAATTACAGTGCATTTTAAATTATTACATTTTCCAATAATCACCGCATAAATTGCTTCTTGAATATCGGGAGTAATCAAAGGCAATCTATCCCAGGTTGCCCAAACATAGTGTACATACAACTGCGTGAAATTATCTCTCATTTTTCATACAATATATGAAATTTATCTTCAACCCGCATACCAGATGAAAAATCACCGATTGAAATCTTCAACCCGCGGAGGCGGGTTTTGTCTGTGTAGCCGCGGTTTCAACCGCCGGGTGATTGAAAACCACCGGGTCAAATCTTCAACCCGCGCACCATCCGGGTTTTGTCTGTGTAGCCGCGGTTTCAACCGCCGGGTGATTAGAAACCTCCGGGATTGATTGACGGCACAATGAAATCATAATGATTATATTCTAATTGAGGCCCCGGCGATTGGAAATCGCGGCTACACAAACAATGTCCGCCTCCGCGGACTAAGAGGGTATTCGGAGATTAGGAATCGGCGATTGAGGAATTCGGAGATTAGGCCCCGGCGGTTGAAACCGCGGCTACACAAACAATGTCCGCCTCCGCGGACTAAGATTGAATTAATATCACGTTTCATCCCGGATTCGATTATGCAGGAACCACCGCAAATTAAAAATCCCAGCATTACCCTCTATCCTTTCCACTTGCGGGATGATAGCGATGAAGGCTATGACGCAGTAGCCAAAAATGCTCAATCCCTGTGGGAAAATTTAGCAGATAATGTCGGCACACAATTTAACAGCAACGAACTAAAATCTCTCCGAGAAAAGCTAATTTGTTACAAAGACAAACAGTATTATCCTCAAGGCGAACAGGAAAAACCCAATAATCGCGAACTGCTGATTCCCGATGGCAAAACTCTGGATTTACAACCAATTACTCAGCCAGATAACCAGAAACTTGATGGTTCAATTTATGCCCTGCGAATTCACGATACTTATACCGCAGATTTGACATTTTACTATCGAAATGCGACAATCAAAGTAGCTGACTTAAATCAATTAAATCCCCAAGGTTGTTTGTTACCAAACGCAATTAAACCGTCCCTAGGACAAACTTTATTGTTGTACGCCGCACCAGCAGTTTATGGTACTTACCGCAAGCTAGCTGACGAATCCGTTACAGCTTTTGTTCACAATCAACAGCAAGCATTACCAGAGTTTCGCGCGTCAGGGATATTATTTGGGAGTCCGATTTTTGAGTATAACAGCCGCGAAGATGATGCGTCTAAACGATGTCACATTCTAGTATGGTTACAAGACAATCCCCAAACTTTGCAATTCGCAACCTCAACGTTTAATTCTTATTTGATGAATCTGTTGTGTTCTCGTGCTAAAATTGTATTTGTGTATCGCGAAGCTCGGAAAAGATATCGCAATGCACAGAAAATTGTGGGCGAGTTAGAAAAGAAGCTTCCTAAATTCGGTGAAATTGAAAGGGAAGCAGATAGACAAGTTAAGCTGCGGAAGTTAAAGGAATTGCTGGCTGAAATCCGCACCAAAATGTTTGATTGTACTCAGCAAGTGCGGTATTTGCAAGAAGATAGAAATACCATTGATATTAATGCTGAAAATTATGGTGAGACATTGACAAAAATTAGGAATTTGTCCATCGTCGGTGATAATCTGGATTTTTTGCAGAGGTTTCTAGATTTGGCTGAGGATACATATCAGCGGCAAATTGAAATCGATTTAAACTACCTAATTGCTAGTCAAGATTTGTTCCACCAGTCGATATCCACTGTGCGCGGGATGGTGGAAATAGAACAGGTGGAATCGGACAGGGAACAAATGGAATTATACAGGGACGAGGAAGACAATGAGAAAAAGCGCGATCGCCAACTTGAGAATATCATATTCTTTGTCGGAACTGCGATCGGTGGTGGCCAAATCTTCTCCGCAGCCTATCCTCTCATCAAGAAGGAGACACCGATTCAATGGTTTCCCGATATCTCTCTCCCGCTGCATCCCTTTGCTGCGACAATTCTCTGGAGTCTCGTATTTGGCTTAGTATTTGGCTGGTTAATGCTGGGTATCGTCGCCCCGTTGATTCGGAAAATATTTCGATAGTAGCGCTATAATGATTGATAACTCATAACAAATGACTAATAACTATGGTACAATTAACCGCAAAAGTCTCTGCTAAGGAGTTAGCAAATTTAGCCGTAAGTTTGATTCGGAAAACAGGTTGCGAATACGGTGATGTGCGTTTTTGTAGTTATCGAAGGCAGAGTCTCTACGCGCGCGATCGCTCTTTAAGCAATATCTCCGATAATGTAAGTTCCGGTTTTGGCGTGCGAGTGCTGCTAGACGGCGCTTGGGGCTTTGCCGCCAGTCACAGCAAAACACCCGCAGAGGTTGCCAGAATCGTCGCTTTGGCTGTAGAAATTGCTAAGGGTAGTCGCTTGACTCAACAGGAACCGGTGCGCTTAGTTCCCGTCGAAAAATATGTCGATACTTACATAACTCCGATCGCAATTGACCCATTTTCTGTACCCGTTGCTGACAAAGCCGAACTTTTATTAACCATCAACGAGCGACTGCTAGCCCACGATTCACAAGGCATCAAAAAAGCTTATTCTTTTTTGCAGGCAAACCGCGAAGACAAGGTTTTTGCTTCCACAGAAGGCTCGCTAATCGAACAAACAATCTACCGCAGCTATCCGGGTTTGGGCTGTACCGCAATTGCGGGCGGCGATGCCCAAAGTCGCAGTTACGAACGCCCGCCGCTAAATATCGGTTACGAACACATTAATCCCGATGATTTGCTTAGTCAAATAGACAGAGTTGCGGCCGAAGCGATTGAGAAAGTCGCTGCGCCTAAAGTTCCGGCTGGTATTTGCAAATCCCTGATTCTCAAGCCGACAAATTTGTTTCTGACCATCCACGAATCCGTCGGACATCCAACGGAATTAGACAGAGTTTACGGTTACGAATCTAACTTTGCCGGCACGAGTTTTGCTACTACCGATAAATTGAATAAGCTGCAATACGCTGCGCCTTGGGTGAACTTTAAGTGCGATCGCACTCAACCGGCCGGCCGCGGTACAATGGGTTACGACGACGAGGGTGTAAAATCACAGGATTGGTACGTTGTCAAGGATGGAATTTTAGTTGATTATCTGACAGATAGAGAAACAGCTTATCGCCTCGGACGTGCCAGCAGCAACGGTTCTGCCTGCGCTGACAGTTGGTCGAGTGTACCGATGGTGAGAATTCCGAATTTGGGATTGGAACCAGGCCCGGATGGCGGCAGTCATACTGCTACTTTGGATCAGATGATTGCTGATACGGAAGATGGGATTTTAATTGACGGTATTGGCAGTTTTTCGATTGACCAACAGCGGCGCAATTTCCAATTCGGTGGCGATGCTTTTTGGAAGGTGGAAAAAGGTAAAGTTGTCGGTATGTTGAAGGATGTAACTTATCATTCGATGAGCACTGATTTTTGGAATCAAGTAGATGCGATCGGGCCTGCTTCGGAACGGGTTCAATGCGGTACTAATATGTGCGGTAAAGGTGAACCGATGCAGGTTGCTCAAATGACTCACGCTTGTGTGCCGGTGCGGGTTAGGGATATTCAAATTGGGTAATTGGTAATTGGTAATTGGTAATTGGTAATTGGTAATTGGAAGTAACAAATAACCAATTCAAAATTATCAATCCCCAATTATCAATTTCTAATTCCGAATTCCCCATTACCTATTCCCCATTCCCCATTACCTATTCCCCATTCCCCATTCCCCATTACCTATTCCCCATTCCATCATGATTTTAACAACATCTTCCGCAATTTTAAGTGAAGACCAAGCCTTATCTTTGGTAGAAAAGGTGGTCAAACAATCGGAAGCAGAGGAAGTATTTGTCAGTCTCTATACTGGCGAAGAATCTCTCTCCAGATTTTCGGAAAATCAAATCAGTCAAAATATCAGCAAGACTGTATTTAGGCTCAACATTACTAGCTATTTCGGCAATAAAAGCGCTTCTGCATCTGTGACAGATTTTGATGAAGATACGATCGCCCAAACGGTCAAACGATCGCAGGAATTAGCCAAAATTGCCCCCGCAGACCCCGAATGGATGCCCTTGCTGCCCCCTCAAACCTACGATTTACCCCTGCCCGCGTTTGATGAAGCAACGGCGGCTGTATCGCCTCTAGCCCGCGCTGAAATGGTGCGACAAGCTTGTGCGATCGCATCTCAGGAAGGTGCAGATGCTTCCGGTACTTTGAGCGCTGAAACTTCGCTGTACGCGATCGCCTCGTCAACCGGACTCCGCGCCTGCAACCATTCTACAGAGGCGAATTTCGGCTTTACAGCCCGCATCGGAGACGGTTCTAGCTGGACGGAAAGCACGGCTTGGGGTATCAATCAACTACCAGTAGCGGCATTAGCAGCGCAAGTTGTCGATCGCGCGAAAGCATCCCGCAACCCCCGCGAAATCACTCCGGGCGTGTATCCTGTAATCTTTGATGGCGCTGCGTTTGCGGATTTGTTACCGTGGATTATTTGGGGAATGGATGCGCGGGCGGCGGATGAAGGGCGATCGTTTATGTCGATCGCAGATGCAGCCGGGAAACCCGCTGGAAACCGCGCTGGTGAACAACTTTTCAGCCCGTTAGTGCAGGTACAGCGCGATCCGAGTCATCCTTTGTTGCGATCGAATAATTTTTTCGGCGATGGATTGAGTAATAGCTATTTGGAAATCATCAAAAATGGCGTTCCTCAAAGTTTATCTTATTCCCGCTACTGGGCGGCACAAAAAGGCAAAGAATCAAAAGGTGCTTATTACCCGATCGCGATGACAGGTTCCGACCAAAGTTTAGCAGATTTAATCGCTCAAACCGATCGCGGAATTTTCGTCAGTCGAGCTTGGTATGTCAACTACGTCAATCCCAAAACATCGGAAGTAACGGGCATGACTCGCGACGGTACTTTCTGGATTGAAAATGGTAAGATTGTTTATCCGATTAAAAATTTCCGTTTCAATCAAGTTTTACCTGATATGTTGCGCGATGTCGATGCAGTTACCGAGGCGAAACGTTACGGCGGTAATGTCGTGCCCGGAGTGCGCGTGAAAGCTTTTAATTTCACCAGTATTACTGATAGTTTGTAACTCCATATTTCCCATAATTTGTAGGGGCGGGTTCACCAACAATAATTGCCTAAAACCCATAATCTCGTAAACCCGCCCCCACCCAAAATTCCCCATAATATGTAGGGGCGGGTTCACCAACAATAATTGCCCAAAACCCACAATCTCGTAAACCCGCCCCCGCCCAACGACAAATTATAATCTACCTCTTCAATCCGATCGAAAAATGCTGCAACTAGACATCCGTGAAGTCAACAACCAACAAGAATTAGCAGAAATGTTCGATCAGCGGTGGTTGGTTTTGCGATCGCCCCTGGGCATGGAAAGAGGTAGCGAAAGGGACGATCGCGAAAACGGTGCTTGTCATATCATAGCAAAGGGCGATCGTACAATTATCGGATCGGGCAGACTCCGAGAATTATCCCCAGAATTGGGAAGCATCTCTTATATTGCTGTACTTCCTGAATTTCAAAACCAGGGAATCGGCACTAAACTAATGGAAAGACTGATCGCGGAAGCTAAGGAAAAGAATTTCAAAACTGTTAGATTAATGTCTCGCATTAACGCCGTTAAATTTTACAAAAACCTCGGATTTATAGAAAAAGACAATCCCTTTGAATACCTGGGAATCCCGCACATATTCATGGAGTTGAAGACGGCGGTTGAAACCGCGTCTATACAGACAAAACCCGCCTCCGCGGGTTGAACACAACGGTTGAAATTAGGTTATTTTATTTAGTCCGCGGAGGCGGACATCGTTTGTGTAGACGCGGTTTCAACCGCCGTCTTATCTCTACGAAAATCCCGAAAAGGATAAATCACAAACCTTGACTCCTCTTTCTTCGAGTAAAAGTAAGAATATTTTACCAAATATTTGACAAACTCTGACTCTTGCTTAGCGCCGCAGGAACCTTTCAACCTGACTGTTTTAGCTTCATCTTTAACCAACTCAGCCCGATAGATATAAGTGCCATCTACGTTTTCAAAAGTTAATTCAGCAACAAAATCATCATTTTCAGGATTTTTATCTACAATACAGCCTGAGACTTTGTAGTTGAACCAATCCCACCCGTAGCGGATGATGAATTCTCGTTCCAAAACCTGAATTTGGTTCGGCAAAATCCCCCAACCCCGATAAACCTGATTCAAACATTCAATATCGCCCGATCGCGTTAGAATAGATTTGAACGAAATGCGATCGAGATTTCCGTAATATCTGCCGTCACGCAAATCAATCGCAGTCGGCGCCATGCGGTGTCCGCCAAAATGACTAGATTTCCAAACACGAACATCACTCAATTCTAACTCCGAAACCAAAGCCGTTGCTTGGGCATAAAAAGGATTGCCATATCTCGCGCAACATCTATCATGACTCCCGTGAGTGCAAACCAAAATATCTCTACTTGGGTTATTTTCAACTTCGCAATCCGGGACTTCTCCAGCTAAATAGCTTTTGACAATTGCCGCTACTTGCTCAATATTACTCGCGTTAAATTCGTATTTTTCGTAGCCCTCAAAAAGTGCTTGACTTTTGTTATCATAAATCAACACTTTGCGCTGATCGGCACATTTAGTTTGGTCGCTATTTATCAACAAAAATCTAATTTTTTGCTTTGAATGCTCTACTTCCTCCACCAAATCCCTGAGATTCTGGGGCACTTGTTTGGAATCAAAAGCTTCTGATTCCCAAGGCAAACAGCACTCAATCAATATATAGGTTTGGTAATTCGTACCAGTACCAATAATATCCTCTTGAACGCATTTAGAAGCATCAGCGCAAAAAAAAGTGTCCGGCATTTTTTACCTCGTTATGTGTCATAAATTACTCTTTTAACAACCCATTCATTACAGCTAGTACCCTTCTCTAGTTTTAACCAACAAAAATCACTCCGTCAACTACTAACTTAGACAAAAGTGGCACTACATCTATTTCCCAATCATAATCTGGCAACCAATCCATCACATCTTCTCCTGTAAAAAATTCTGTACTGAATAGATTGTCCATAAATTTCTCCGTTACTCCTTTCAGAGATACTTCTTTACCTCCAACAACAACTTTGTATCCACACCCGTCAGGCAATTCGCGAATTCTCACCCGCAGAAACTTGGGAATCCTAAACTTAGTTTGAATCCCGTAGGGAAAAATGTTGAACCCTGCTTGATAAGGGAGAGAGTATTTCGCCACTGGTTTTGCTAAACTGTCAAGGTAGCTGCTGTACTCTTCTCCAAGATTTTTACTGTTTGCGTAGCGGTGCAATTCAGTAATTAAATTATTTACACTTACATCAATGGAATCTGGATTTATTCGCAGCGGTAAACTTTGACGCCACTCTTCTTGTTGTCGCAATTCGCCCACCAACCATTCTAAAACGTCAATTCCAGTTTTGCAGTGAATTCCTAATGTTAAATGCAGCGATGGTTCATCTGAAGCAACTGCATAATGCCAATGTCCGCGCGGTATGTAAAGCACATCTCCTGGGTGCAAAGTGCAGGTTAAATATGGTGGAGTTTCTGGTGGCGAAAATGCGGAGGATTTTTGGTCGATCAGCGGGTATTTAATTGTGTCGGCAAATACATACCACTGCTTAATCCCGTCTGTTTGCAAGATGAAAACTTCGTGGGTATCGTAGTGGGAAGAAAACCCCTGTTTTTCCGGCCAAGAACAATAGGCATTTACTTGGTTTGGATAACCTAAGTCTGCTTTTATTTCTGCTGCAAATTCAGCTATTTCTGGGATGAGTTTGTGAACTTGATTGACGATTAAAGTTGCTCCCGATTGGCACAGTTTTATGAGATTGACGTTTTCGCTGGCGTCGAGAACTTTTCCTGCTACTGCTAAGCGAATGTCGGGATATTTTAATTCGTGAAAGTTGAGCAGGTAGTTGAGTTTTTCCCAGGAAAATAAATGTGCAAAGTCTTTTTTCCCTTCGCTGGGAATGACAACTGCTTTGTTTGTCCAGTTGTTATTTAGAAAATCTTCGAGATTGTATGGTTTGATTAAATTGGCGATCGATCGCATAAATTCTATTGATAAAACTTCTCAATAAATTTTGAACAATTGAATAATTGAGGACAATGCTTTACGCTTGCCCTCAATTACTCCACATTTCCCGACAGACAACAGTAAAATCTACTACTTGTTGCTTGGGGATGCGAAGTCTAACTGAAAAACCTGCTATTACTCGTTGGTAACATCGCTGCCATCGGCATCAACATTAAGCGCAGAAGAGATATTTTTAGCTGTGGCGTGCTTGGCAATTTCCTTGACTTCTACTTGGATTTTGCTAGCGCGGGACAGTTTGAGAGCAGATCCGTTGATTGCCTTTGACATAATGGTCTCCAATTGTTGTATGACACCCATTTAGCTGAAATTTTCCCTGACTGTGACGTTAGGGCTTGAATTCTCAACTTTGACTAGAAGCCTAACATGAAGTCAATAAAATGTGCAAGTAGTTAAGAATACTTTTCAACAAGCGGGCTGCAAGGGTACTTCAGACCCCTTGCTAACCCAGTTGACAATTAAGCACAAATCCTCTCTAGCTATTGATTCTGGACATTCAGTAGTCGCGGGCTAGCCCGATCGCCCTTACGCACATACTGCTAAACCGGCAATCCACTCTTGACAATAAGTAGTAAAAATATCAGTCTTTTGAAACAGAGGCATCTACCTTAAGGTAGAGTGTTGTTTGTGAGACTTAGGATTAAAACGAGCTACTATCTAATTTGGGCGATCGAGAAAAACCGATTCCCAATCCCCAACCACCTATAGCGGTTATCAGAAAGATGAGGTATGTTGTTGGGCTTTAGCCCTCTTAGCTTAAGGGTGATAATAAGCTGTCAGTCATACCTCATCTTTTTGAGAAAGGCTATAGCTATTTCTTCCCTCCTACATCCGTTAACATCCGTTAACATCCGTTACATCCGTTACATCCGTTACATCCCGTACATTGCTCGCTGCCGAACTTCCTTCGTAATCATCAATGAATCAATATTTTGCTACAGTTGCGCGCGGTTTAGAAACCATTGCCGCCCAAGAATTAGAAAGTTTAGGGGCGCAAGATGTCAAGCCCGATTTTACAGGAGTTTACTTCGCGGGCGATCGCGCTTTATTGTACCGCGTCAATCTGTGGTCGAGAACTATTTTTCGAGTGCTAATGCCGATCGCCGAATTCCGGTGTTACGACTCAAATATGCTCTACCGCGAAGTCCAGAAAATTCCTTGGGACGAATACCTAGAGCCTCACAATACATTAGCAGTCAACTGTACCGGTGGCAACGAAAATTTAAATCACACCCACTTTACAGCATTGCAGGTCAAAAATGCGATCGCCGACCAACAGCGCCTGCAATTTAACAAACGTTCCAATGTTGATGTCGAAAATCCCGACTTACTAATTAACCTTCACATCCATCGAGACCGCGCTATTTTGAGCTTAGACAGTTCCGGCGGCAGTTTGCACCGCCGGGGATATCGCCCCGCAATGGGGCTGGCTCCGCTCAAAGAAACCCTCGCTGCGGCCCTGTTAGAGATGGCCGAATGGACGGCAGATTTACCATTTTTAGACCCGATGTGCGGTTCCGGAACTTTGCCTTTGGAAGCGACTTTAAAGGCCTTGAACATTGCGCCTGGATTGTTTCGAGACAAGTTTGGATTTATGACGTGGCGCGATTTTGACGAACCTTTGTGGGATAAATTGTGGGCTGAAGCTGAAAACAGCGAATTGCCCGAACTTAAAGAAATAATCGCCGGGTGCGATCGCGATTCTGATATGTTAGATCAAGCTCGCATCAACGCCCAGCAAGCAGGTATTTCAGGTAAAATCAAGTTTGCTCGTACCGAGTTATCCGAGTTGGAAGCACCGACAGATAGAGGCGTTCTGATTTGCAATCCTCCCTACGGAGAGCGCCTGGGAGATGCTAGCGAATTGGGAGATTTGTACAAGATGTTGGGCGATATTTTCAAGCAGCGTTTTAAAGGTTGGAATGCGTTTATTTTGACTGGAAATAAGGAGTTGGGTAAACAGGTTGGACTCAGAACATCGAAGCGAATTCCGGTTTTCAATGGCTCGATTCCCTGTACTTTGCTCAAATATGAACTGTATTGAGGAGTTCTAGTAAATATCAACTCTAGCTGACAAAATGACGTATTGATTGGAAAAGATTAGGCAAAATGAAAATCTTTGAAGTAGACAGACACAAGCTCATATTGGGAGATGTGTTAGAAGTCCTTTCTCATGAAATTAAAGACAACTCAGTCGATTTGATTTTTGCCGATCCTCCCTATAATATTGGCAAAGACTTCAATGGTTTTAAAGACAAGTGGGAATCAGAGAGCGATTATTTAGAATGGAGTTATACCTGGTTGAATTTATGTATTGATAAGCTCAAGCACAACGGCAGCTTGTATCTGATGGCTTCAACTCAATGTATGCCTTACTTCGATTTATATTTGCGCGATCGTTTGACAATTCTTTCACGAATAGTGTGGTACTATGACAGTTCGGGAGTCCAAGCAAAAAAATACTACGGTTCTCTGTACGAACCTATTTTATATTGTGTCAAAGACAAACGAAATTATACATTTAATTCCTCCGATATTCTGGTAGAGGCAAAAACCGGCTCAGTCAGAAAACTAATTGATTACCGCAAGTCTACACCATCAGTATATAATTCTCAAAAAGTTCCAGGTAATGTATGGGAGTTTCCGAGAGTCAGATATCGTATGCCTGAGTACGAAGATCACCCTACCCAAAAACCAACATCTTTGTTAGAACGAATTGTCAAAGCAAGTAGTAATGAGGGAGACGTTGTATTAGACGTATTTTCTGGGACTTTTACCACATCATTTGTTGCCAAACAGCTTAAGAGAAAGTCAATCGGAATAGAATTACAAAACAAGTATGTAGAAATAGGATTAAATAGGTTACAAGCTACTTATAATGACAAAAAAGAGCAGCAAACATCGGAAATAAATCCTGGTGAAACTTCACCCACACAGTTAACACTTAACTTACAACTTTGATTCAATGGAACACGAGTTTACTAAAACAATCAAGCAAATTTTAGCAGAAAATTTGGGCGCGTCTGGCGAGCAAATATTTACTGGAAGCGAGCTAATTCAATATTTGAATATCAAAACTAAATCTGCAAATAGAGGCTCAAAATCAAGAGGGAGTTTTGCGAATTTATATGCTATCTATGTTTTAGTTGAAGACTATTTTTTAAGAGGTTTTCATCAAAGCGATATGTATTCAGATTATGCAGGTGCAGTTTATACAAATATTTTTAAGAGACAGCGCGAATTACCGTTTGGACAAAAGCTTCAAAACCATGCTTTGAACCACAGGCTTAATGAAGAATTTAAAAGATATTTTCCTACTTGTGACTTTATCCCAGTTCTGAGAAATCCCAAAACTAACAGGTATTGGTTTAACGAAAATTTATTAAAAGTTAAAATTCAGGAAAATGTACATAACATAGCAGAAACAGTAATTCAAATCATTGATGCTTACGTTGAAGCTAAGAGAGATAGCTTTGACAAGTTTCTGCAACTTTGTAAAGAGGCTCAAGCATTGACCCAGAAGCAAGTAATACAATTTATCAAACAAATAGTTGCACCAACTGTAGATGCTAGAATATTCGAGATAGTCAGCTACAGTATCTTAAAATACTACTATAGTGACATATATATCTATTGGGGTTATGAGCTTGATAGGCTCCAGCAAGAAAATTTACAACTGTTTAAAACAGGTCGGACAAATGCAAATGATGGCGGAATTGATTTTGTAATGAAGCCTCTAGGACGTTTTTTTCAGGTAACAGAAACTGTAGATATGAATAAATATTTCCTAGACATTGATACAATTGAAAGGTATCCGATAACATTTGTAGTTAAATCTTCAGATTCCGATATTGAGATTAGACGTAAAATTGAAGCGCAGGCTCGAAAACAGTATTCAATAAATGCGATCGTCTCGCGTTATATGGAATGTATAGAAGAAATAATCAATGTTGCTATTCTGATAGACAGATTTGAAGAAGCTGTTGCCAAAGGGTATTTAAATAATATATTAAATGAAATTATCAAGCAGAGCAAATTGGAATTTAATTATGAGGATGATGAAGAAAATTTAGAAATTGAACTGTTAGACACTTCCCTCGAAGATGAATGATTCAATTTCAACTAATATTGTTTGCAATAAGGACTAAAGTCCTTACTACAAACATCACTAATTACTGAAAATTAATGCTCGATTTTGAGCGAAATAATCTTGTCGCCTTGGCGGATCGCATTCACGACAGACATATCCTCAGTTTTGCCAAAAGTTGTGTGAACTCCGTCTAAATGAGACTGGGGAGAATGGCAAATAAAGAATTGGCTCCCACCCGTATCGCGGCCTGCGTGAGCCATCGATAAAGTGCCTGCCAAATGTTTGTTTGAGTTGATTTCACACTTGATTTTGTAGCCGGGCCCGCCAGTTCCTGTGCCTTTGGGACAGCCGCCTTGAACCATAAAGTTAGGAATGACTCGGTGAAAGCCCAATCCGTCGTAAAAACCTTTTTCCGCCAAGTCAACAAAATTTTTCACTGTATTCGGCGCATCCGCATCGAACAGTTCTAAATTGATTGTACCTTTGTCGGTTTCCATAATAGCGCGGGTCATAATTTCTCCTTGCTTCCTAAAATGAGTGTGCTGTCTGCGTTTTAATTGCGGACTTTGGTTTAATAGCGAAAGGTTTTAAGCTGTCGCTATATTTTGACTCTCAGAAGTGTAGCATACTCCGGCAAATCTCATAGGACTTCGGCAGGCTTTCTGAGCAAACCCGGTTTCGGGCGAGATTTGTGGTTAGCAAAGCCAACATTTTCCCAGAAACAAGGGTTCAGAGGGTAAGTGCTATTTTAATTGTCGATCGCTTTTGGGCGATCGGGTTCTTCCTGCATATCGTTCATATTAAAAATGAAAGGAACCCGACTCGAACCGCTACCCATAACCAATACCTTTGGCATCTGAGCGCCGCCGCTTCTCCAAGCTTCGATCGCCTCTTTTTGCAGAACCAAATCGCCGCCTTGAGCCTTCAGAGTTTCCGCCAAAAGTCTTTGAGCTTCAGCCCTACCTTGAGCGCGGTTAATATCAGCTTGAGCTTGTTGTTCAGCTTCTTGAGCAACATAAACAGCCCTTTGCGCCCGCTGTTCAGCAACCTGTTTCTCCTCAACCGCCTTCGCAAAATCTGTGGAGAATCGAATGTTAACAACGCTAGTATCAAGCACGATTACATCATACTTTGATAACCTTTCCTTAAGTGCACTATCAAAGTCTCGTTTCAGTTCGCTTCTTTGAGTAATAGATTGTTCGGCGGTTCTCAGCGCAGCGGCTGTTTTAAATGCTTCTTGCGTCTGAGG
This sequence comes from Microcoleus sp. PH2017_28_MFU_U_A, assembly GCF_020738035.1. Classification (NCBI taxonomy): domain Bacteria; kingdom Bacillati; phylum Cyanobacteriota; class Cyanophyceae; order Oscillatoriales; family Microcoleaceae; genus Microcoleus; species Microcoleus sp. PH2017_28_MFU_U_A. Next base: position 32,221 of record NZ_JAEQCX010000086.1, on the reverse strand, counting down.
AGCAATAATTTTAGAAACTATATTCTCTAAAGTTCCTTGAGTCCTTCTGACATCTACTACTTTGGCAGGATCGAGGCGAAAATTGATCGCAAAACTAGCATTTAAATCCTGAAGGTCTTTAGTAGCACTCTGGGCGGGAACTTCAAATTTTTGCACTGTGACATCGTAGACATCTACCTTAGATATCAGCGGGGGTCTGAAGTGAAATCCCTCTAACAACGCTCCATCAGTCGCTTTTCCTAAAATGCTAACCACCCCTGCTTCACCTGGATTGATGACAACAAAAGAGTTGAAGCCCAGGAGTAGCGCGACTACTAATAGAATTCCAGCGATCGCTGACGTTACGCTCTGGAAACTTTGACTTTTCAAAATATACGCTCCTTTGTGATACATCTATTATAATGGTAATATACCTATTGTGAAAATCATTGTCCGAAAATTTGATTCAAAAGACTTTTACAATCTAGTCTAATGAATTGGCTGGCCTCTAAAATCTCAAATATAAAATCGGTTATGGAAATTGTCAAATATCCTAGAACTTATCACATCGAAGGTTCGCGTTTCCAGCCGGGAGATGAAGACCTCGACAGCGTGCCTTTTAGCGCTATTGCCGATCGCCCTTTAATTATCGAAGAAAAGGTAGACGGCGCCAATACAGGCATCAGCTTCGCGCCAGACGGGCAAATGCTGCTGCAAAGTCGCGGCCACTATCTCACCGGCGGGCCGCGAGAAAAGCATTTTAACTTATTCAAACAGTGGGCTTTCAGTCTCAGCGGAGTCCTGGGAGAAGTGCTGGGAAATCGTTATATTTTGTACGGCGAATGGCTTTATGCCAAACACACAGTTTTTTATGATTTTCTGCCACACTATTTTATGGAATACGACGTGCTGGACTTGGAAACCAGTCAGTTTTTGAGTACAGAAGCCCGCCGTCAGTTGTTAAGCGGAGTGCCGTTAGTGTCAGTTCCTGTTCTTTTTTCAGGAGTGGTAAAATCGCCCAATCACATGATGCAGTTTATGGACAAATCTAATTTTATTCAACCTGGACATTTGGAGCGGTTGCGCTTGCAATGCCGGGAATTGGGATTGGATGAAGAGCGCTGTTTGAAGGAGACTGATAATAGTAATGTTATGGAGGGTCTGTATATTAAAGTCGAAGCAGATGGAATTGTCAAGGCGCGTTATAAGTACGTGCGCGCTAGCTTTTTGACTGCGATTAAAAATGCGGAGGGACATTGGTTGAATCGCCCGATTGTACCGAATATTTTGCGTCCGGGTGCTGATTTATTTAATTTTAGCTAAGAGTCGGCGGTTGAAACCGCTGCTACACAAACAATGTCCGCCTCCGCGGACGAAGAAATTGCGTTATTAATAAATAGGTGAAACTATGACTGCTTTATTATCACACTCTGCAACTTGGACTTTTCCCTTTTGTCCAGAACCGCCCGATTGGTTCCTAGATTGGGAGAGCATTTACAATCATTTCGATTGGATTCAAAACTTAGAAGGATGCCAGCAAGATCCGATTTATCACGCTGAAGGTGATGTTTTAATTCATACCAAAATGGTCTGCGAAGCCTTAATATCCTCCCCCAAGTGGCGACAGCTTTCTGCGCCAGAACGTTCAATGCTTTTTGCGGCGGCTTTGCTGCACGATGTCGCAAAACCTGCTTTTACAAAGATAGAAGAAAATGGCAGAATTAGCTCGAAAGGTCACGCCCGTCAAGGTGCGAGGATGGTCAGACAAATTTTAGCTCAATTTGACCCGCCGGTGCAGTTTATCATTCGGGAGACTGTTTGCGCGATCGTCCAATTCGGCAGTTTACCCATCTGGCTGCTAGACAAACCCAACCCGCAGCAGTCTGTAATTAAGGCCAGTCAAGTTGTCCGCTGCGATTTCCTCGCACTTTTAGCAGAAGCAGACGTGCGCGGCCGCGAGTGTAGCGACAGACAAGAAATTCTGGATAAAATACAGCTATTTCGGGAGTTTTGTCAAGAAAATAATTGTTTGGATTCTCCGCGACAATTCGCCTCAGACCACAGCCGATTTATCTACTTCCGCAAAGACAACGGAAACCCCGATTATGAAGCATTTGATGATACTCGATGCGAAGTTGTTTTGATGTCGGGATTACCCGGAAGCGGTAAAGATTATTGGATTAAAGAAAATCTACCCAATTGGCCTGTTATTTCCTTGGATGCGCTGCGAAAAGAGATGAACGTTCATCCCGATCGAACTCCCGGAAATGTCATCGTAGAAGCTAAAAATCGTGCGCGGAAATACATGAAATCGGGACGTTCTTTTGTGTGGAATGCCACCAATACGACTAAACAAATGCGCCAGCAATTAATTAATTTCTTTGCTGGTTATCAAGCGCGTATTCGGATTGTTTACCTGGAAGTTCCCCTACAAGAAGTATTGCGGCGGAATCGATCGCGCACAGCAGCAGTCCCAGAAGCAGCCATTCAACGATTGGCTAATCGCCTCGACATTCCCGATCGCACGGAAGCGCATCAGGTAGAGTGGATTGTAGACTTCTTGCAAAAGTCCTTTTAATCAAATGTTAGTAGGTATAAGTTGGTCGCCTCCCATCCCAATTAGCGGGCGAACTTTCTCAAAAGGCACCTCGTATCTGTAAGCAGCAAACGCCTCTACCCAAGCTTGAGCGTGAGCATCATTGCTGAGTACAAGAGTGCCGTCAATATCGAGAATTACTGCTTGCAATTCCATAACTTATTGGCTGTTAGTGATGACAATAATTATTGCAAAAATCTCGTTTGTAGTAAGGACTTAAGTCCTTAAATAATTAACAAATCAGGGACTCAAATCTTTCTTAGGTACGTAGTTGCGCTTCAGCGCTCTTTCATAGATATAAGCAAAGAGCGCTGAAGCGCAACTACGTACCTTTATTAAGGTGACAGTTGCGTCCAAGACTTAATGAGTCAATCGAGGGCTGAAGTCCCTACTACGAACCTTGAGTTTTATAATTTTCCTCTGTCCAGCAGCGCGGCAGGACTTCACCGGAGGGAAAAACCAATTTATTCTTCTCAAAAGTAGTCGGCTCTTGCTCCTCTTCACCTGCTTGACTTTTGCCGCCCACCTCTGTTTTTGTAGGGCTGACTAAAGTCGCGATATCGATGATTTCTATCAAGTCGCCGGATTCTTTTTCTTGTAAAAGCATAGTTTCTCCTTGTGAATTAATGGTGAATTATGGTTTGAGAACAACTTTGATGCACTTGTCTTTTTTGTGTTTGAAAATCTCGTAAGCGTCGGGCGCTTCATCCAATTTCATACGGTGCGTAATCACGAAGGTTGGGTCAATTTCGCCTTTTTGAACGCGATCGAGCAAAGGGCGCAAATAGCGGTGAACGTGCGTCTGTCCCATTTTGATGGTCAAGCCGGCGTTGCTTAATCAGGGTATGAAAAAAATCAGTTGAAAATCCCCAAGCTTTGTCGATACTGGTTTCTCTGACTGGCATATTAGCCTTTCATACCGTGAATCAGGAACTCCCTATTTTTGCAAGATGTCTATTATCAACTCGCACGTCATTTGCTCCGTGCCAGCAAAGAGCTTTCATTATTGTGTTCTCCTCTACTTAACTCCCAGATTTTTGATTCTAAATCTTAAATTTACTCCGCAGCTAAATCACTTGGCTGGATGCTTTAATTTTAAGCATATAAGATGTGGCATCTCTCTATCCGAGGTATAATTTATAAATCTATCTTTCGGCTGTTTTAAGTTGTAAAAAAGGTAGAGTTTATCCCAGAGTAAATTGCAATAAATTTAGCATTATTGTTTTAACAGCTAACAGGGATGGCTGAGGTTGTTTTTGGCGATCGCCAGTCGCTGCTCTCTCATATCGTGTCCGCTCGATTAACCGCACGCGCGGTTTGTAGTGCGGACTTCAGTCCGCAGGATAAGAGCGGACTGAAGTCCGCACTACGAACGGCACTACGAACGGCACTACGAACCATATAACTGGGCTCGCATCTTGAGAATCGCGCACCCTGCTGGAGGAGGATTAATCGTCAAAAATTGTATCATTAGCTATAGCTAAAAGCCGAGCTTGCGCTAAAGTTGTTAAAGATCAAAATTTATCGATCGCCTTTTATGCCTTACACTGCATCTACCCCAACAGACCCCAGTCAAGCCAACATCCCCAATGCCGACCACCGCCTATTAGAATTCACTAAGCTGACGCCGATGATGCAGCGGTATGTGGAAGTGAAAGAACAGTATCCCCACGCACTTTTATTGTTTCGAGTCGGAGATTTTTTTGAGTGTTTTTTTCAAGATGCAGTGACGATTTCGCGGGAATTAGAACTTGTTTGCACTAGCAAAGAAAGCGGCAAAGAAATCGGTCGAGTGCCGATGACAGGAGTGCCGCATCACGCCCTCGATCGCTATACTTCTGTGTTAGTAGAAAAAGGCTATGCTGTAGTAGTTTGCGACCAAGTTGAAGATGCCTCGATCGCCGCCCGCGAAGGCCGCCAAGTCAAGCGCGAAATCACCCGCATTCTCACTCCAGGAACTTTGACGGATGATGGAATGCTCAAACCCCGACAAAATAACTTTTTAGCAGCAGTCGTCATCGCTGGGGAACATTGGGGATTGGCTTATACTGATATTTCTACGGGAGAATTCGTCACTACCCAAGCCGACAGTTTAGAACAATTAACATTAGAATTGCTCCGTTTGCAGCCTTCGGAAGTCCTGGTTCCGACTAATGCGCCGGATTTGGTGACGATGTTGAGACCCGGAGAGAAATCCGAGCATTTACCCGATTGTTTGCCGAATTCGTTTTGCTATTCTTTGCGATCGCAAATCCCGTTTACTTTGTCCGAAGCAAAACAGCGAATCCTGCAAAAGTTCAAAGTGCGATCGCTCGAAGGCCTCGGATGCGCGCACCTTTCCCTCGCAGTGCGCGCCGCCGGCGGTTTGCTGCAATATCTCGAAGAAACTCAAAAAGAAAAAGCAGTTGCTTTGCAAAGATTGCACACTTACACACTCACCGATTTTCTGACACTGGACTATCAAACCCGCCGCAATCTCGAAATTACTCAAACAGTCAGAGATGGCGTGTTTCACGGTTCGCTGCTGTGGGCTATAGACAAAACCAGCACCGCCATGGGAGGCCGGGCTTTGCGCCGCTGGGTGCTGCAACCTTTGCTCAGCATTAAAGGTATTTGCGCCCGCCACGATACGATTCAAGAATTAGTAGAAAACAATCCGCTGCGCCAAGATTTGCAGCAGTTGCTGCGCCAAATTTACGACATCGAAAGACTCACGGGGCGCGCCGGTTCTGGAACCGCTAGCGCTAGGGATTTGGTCGCTTTAGCCGATTCTCTCTCAAAATTACCCCAACTGGCGGCGATCGCAACTGAAGGAATCTCGCCCTATTTAAAAGCGCTGCAAAATGTCCCGCCCATTTTAGAAGAGTTAGCAACTCAAATTCACGCTTATTTAGTTGAGGAACCGCCGATTCATTTAAAAGAAGGAGGTTTGATTCGATCGGGCATTAATACCATGCTTGATGAGATGCGCCACACTGCATCAGCCGATCAAGAATGGATTGCCCGTTTAGAGGCTAACGAACGGCAACGCACCGGAATTTCTAATTTAAAAGTCGGCTACAATAAAGCTTTCGGCTATTACATCAGCATTACCAAATCGAAAGTTGACCAAGTACCGAACGACTACACCCGCAAGCAAACTCTCACCAATGAAGAACGCTACAGCACAGAAGAATTAAAAGAAAGGGAAGTGCGAATTCTGACGGCGCGGGAAGATTTAAATCACTTGGAGTACGATATTTTTGCGAAATTGCGATCGGAGGTAGGAGAACACGCCGAAATTATTCGCAACGTTTCCCGCGCGGTGGCGGCGGCGGATATTTTGTGCGGTTTGGCGGAAGTAGCGGTTTATCAAGATTACTGTCGCCCGATGATGACAGAAAGTCGGGAAATTAAAATTATTGAAGGTTGTCATCCGGTGGTGGAAAAGTCTTTACCGCCGGGATTTTTTGTCCCGAATTCGGCTTTTTTGGGTCGGGAAGCAGGGCTAAGTCGCCCAGATTTAATTATTTTAACTGGGCCGAATGCTAGCGGCAAGAGTTGTTATTTGCGCCAGGTTGGTTTGATCCAGTTAATGGCGCAGATGGGCAGTTTTGTCCCGGCGAAGGCTGCGACTTTGGGAATTTGCGATCGCATTTTTACCCGTGTCGGCGCCGTGGACGATTTAGCAACCGGTCAGTCTACGTTTATGGTGGAAATGAACGAAACTGCCAATATTCTCAATCACGCGACGCCGAAATCATTGGTGTTGTTGGATGAAATTGGCAGGGGAACGGCGACGTTTGACGGACTTTCGATTGCTTGGTCTGTGGCAGAATATTTAGCCAGCGAGATTCGCGCGCGGACGATTTTTGCGACTCACTATCACGAGTTAAATGAGTTAGCTTCTATTTTGGATAATGTGGCAAATTATCAGGTGACTGTGAAGGAATTGCCGGATCAAATTGTATTTTTGCACGAAGTTCACCCCGGCGGTGCTGATAAGTCCTACGGCATTGAAGCGGGGAGATTGGCTGGTTTACCGCCGTCGGTGATTGATAGGGCGAGACAGGTGATGAAGCAGATTGAGAAACATAGCAAAATTGCGATCGGGCTGCGGAAGGGTGTTAAAAAAGATGGCAAAAAAGAGTCGGAGGGACAACAGTTGGATATATTTGACGATTAAAATTGTCCCCAAAAAAGGTTCGTAGTTCCTACAGATTCAATAAAGGTACGTTGTTGCGCTTCAGCGCTCTTTCTGTATATACATGAAAGAGCGCTAAAGCGCAACAACATACTTCAAATTATTTGCCATTTTGCAACTTTCTTACCTCTTTGTGCACGCTCATCCCAATTTCTAGAGCCTCATTTAGCAACCGGCCGTATTCGCTCGCCCGATCGCTCACATCCAGCGCCATCAAAGCCGCCAAATTACTTTCAATATTAGCAAATAACTCGTAACGGCGACCAATGAATTTCTGATTTTCCCTGAGAATCCTTTCTGTTTTCAAAGCACAGACTAAACTTTCTCTAGTAATTTTTAAGGCCTCAATTGCATCTTGTCGATTAATTAAATTGGCTTGTAAATTGCCAGCAGCCGTTAGGCGATCGATAATATCTAAAGCCTTAATCACCTCATGATACTTCTCAACTTCATCCAAGAGACCCGCCAGGGTTGCTAAAGGCTTTGCTTTTACCCATTTATAGACATTCCAAACAACAGTAATCGCCAGGGACAAACCCAAAGTTATTTGTAAAACCCGGACAAATATCTCAGCATCGCTAAAACCAACTTGATTTCTATTGGCCAGCAAAGCAACCGGGAGCGAGACAACAAGCGTCACGCAAAATATCAGCAACTCGTGCAACAAAAGAGCAAACAGATTTTTGCCGTCCCGGAGTGTAGCAGGGCGATAAAAATTCCCTGAAAAACCGTCGCTCAAAGCTATTCCGCTCAAATCTTCCAACTCCTTTTCAGGAATTATCAACTCATCCAAATCCGCTTGTATCACTAGGGCAAATCTCCTTAAATTAGCATTAATTAAAATCCTCCCAGAGACCTAATTGAATCCCACAGACTCATATAAAAATTGCTGTCTCGGCTTCGGAACAGTTGAAAAGCTTGTCCCGGTGCGCCAAAAAACGGTCTCAGCGTCCATCCCAACTGACTGCCCACAAAGGCATACAGTCCCAACCAGAAGCGCAAAATATTTAGCCTGATGTCTTTTCCTTCCGCATCTTGTTCGGACAGAAAGTGCATTCCTTGATAAATGAAGCTTACTCCCAAAAATCCTGTGACTGCCATGATCGCAACATTTAGCAGCAGATAAAAATTGTAATTGGTACTGCTGATCAGAAAAAATAGACTGACAGGTGCAAATCCAAACAGCAAAACGCTAATCATCGCCATTGCTGTCATCAACAATGTCAAATACTGTTCAAAAGTTCGTTTTGAACCAAACATGACATTAAAAAAGTACAGTGTGGGAAAGCAGATAATCAGCGTCAGTAAGTAAAGCGCTGGCAACTTGATTGCTGAAACCAGACATTGCATCCACGTACTTGATGCACCTAGTATCGCTCCGTAAATACCAAAAAATATGGTACTGGAAATTAACAAACCAAAAATTTTAGATTTGAGCTTAACACCGTCGCGAATTTCTTCGAGAAATTGTTGCCGTTCCCGCAGCAAATACATTACTACTGAAAAATATTTCACGGGTTCTCCTTGTGACTGATGCGACTCCGAATCAGTCATAACTCAAGCTGAGTGCGATCGACAATCTTGCCAACTGGAGGCACTCTATGTTAACCGATTATTCTTCCAGATACGGGACTCAGACAACTCCCATTATCTAGGGTTCCATGCACGCCACACCATACCGCTATTGACTCTCGGCTGGATATTTCTAGTCAAATTGTATTCAAATTCTAGTCAAATTGTGTTCAAAAAGGGCGATCGGGCAGTCACTTGATACTCAGTTTGGTCGTTTTGTCGTCAATTTGTATCCAATTTCTAGTCTTTTTGACGCCCCACCCAGCCAAAAAATCGGCAATAAAAAACCCCAAACCGTTGATTTCTCGTTGGTTTGAGGCTTTTTGTTTAATAAGCGGGTGGCGGGAATCGAACCCGCATAGTTAGCTTGGAAGGCTAAAGTTTTACCACTAAACTACACCCGCATTCACACAGAACCTAAACATACCACAAGCTTCTGAGAATTGCAATAGGCCCGTGCAAAATTTCTCAAGTTCTCCTTGAAAGTGGTTGAATAGGGACTCGTAGCCTCCCAAATCCCCTCTTCCACGCTACTAAAGGCTTTACGGATGGAAATAAGCGTAGATTTGCTGCGCCAGACGCGGGCCAATCCCAGAAACTTCCGCCAACTGTTCGGGAGTTGCTAAACGCAGGTAGTCGATCGACCGAAAATGCGCTAACAACAGTTTTTGGCGGTGGTGTCCCAATCCCGGAATCTCATCTAAGCGCGATCGCTTCATTCTCTGACTTCTTTGATCTCGGTGAAAACTCACAGCAAACCTGTGCGCCTCATCCCGTACCCGCCGCAGTAATTGTACACCCGGTTGCTCAGAATTAGTTGGCAGCGGCAAAGATTCCCCCGGCAAAAAAATCTCTTCTCGCTGCTTCGCCAAACTCACAACTCGCAACTCATCTAGCAAATTCATCTCCCGCAAAACAGCCACAACTGCTGACAGTTGACCTTTGCCGCCGTCTATCATAATCAAATCCGGTTTGTCAGCAATATTAGGAGAAACTGAAGACAAATTACTGACTGCTTCCGCTTCTGCTAACTCGCTAAATTCATCTTGCTTCTTGCTGTTTCCTTCTGCTTCTTTGATCCTAAATCGTCTGCCGATAACTTCTGCTAAACTAGCAAAGTCGTCAGAATGACCGGATTTTATTTCAGGATTTTTAATTTTGTAGTGGCGGTAGTGTTGATTGGCTGGTAAACCGTCGATAAATACGACACGGGAAGCTACCGTATCCGAACCTTGAATGTGAGAAATATCGTAACCTTCTATGCGGTGCGGCATTTCTGGTAAATCGAGAATTTCGGCTAAATCTTGCATTGCTTGAGAATTGCGATCGCTCAATCGTTGCATTCTCGCCAATTCATACTCAGCATTGCGTTCCACCATCTCAATTAACTCCGCCTTAGTTTGGCGCTGCGGAGTCAAAATCGTCACTTTTCGCCCCTTGCGGTTGCTCAACCAATCTGCTAATATTTCGCCTTCTGGTAAGTCGTACTGCACAGAAATTTCGCTGGGAATTTCTACGGCTTCGACATTTTGATAATGTTCCTCCAAAACTCGCTGCAAAATCGCCCCGGCCTCTACTCCCCCAAGCCTTGGGGGGGAGGTAAGAGAAGGTTGAGATAATTCTTCTTCCCAGGAATGTAGGGGCGGTGCCCCCGTGCCCGCCCTGGGTATCTCCGCCATAAAGCCCAGTCTGCCGACTAATTGACCTGCACGAATCTGGAATAATTGAATGCAGGCGTGCTGCGTGTCTGCTGCCAGGGCGATCGCATCCCTGGAAACGGTATCATCTGGTAAAGACACTTTTTGACCCGCGCTCAAAGATTGCAAACCCTTAATTTGGTCGCGAATCCTGGCCGCAGTTTCAAAGTTCAAATCTTCGGCTGCTTGTTCCATTTGTGGTTCCAGAATATCCAGCAATTCCTGAGTCCTTCCCTGGAAAATCATGGCTACCTTTTGGATGATTTTTTGGTAATCTTCCGCAGACATTAACCCTTGACAAACACCGACGCAGCGGCCGATATCGTAGTTCAGACAGGGACGGTCTTTAAATAGCGGTTGAGGGCGCTGTCGCAAGGGGAAAATCCGCTTAATCAAATGCAGCGTACTCCGCAGCGCCCCTGTATCGACGTAGGGGCCGTAGTAGCGGTCTTTCGCACTACCCGCGCGGCGTTTGCGGGTGATGAAAATGCGCGGGTATTTTTCCGACCAAGTTATGCACAAATAAGGATATTTTTTATCATCTTTGAGGAGGACATTAAAGTGAGGTTGGTGCTGTTTTACGAGGTTTGCTTCTAAGGCCAAAGCTTCGGCTTCTGTGTCGGTGGCGATGAATTCAATTTCGCGCACTTGCTGTACCATCATCGCGATGCGAGGACTGAGGTTTTGGCTTTCGCGGAAGTAGGAACGGACTCGGTTTCGGAGTTTTTTGGATTTGCCGATGTACAGGATGCGATCGCTCTCGTCGCGCATTAAGTATACACCAGGAACTGCCGGAATTTCTTTGAGGCGGCTTTCTAGGCGTTCTGCATCTTTAATTAGTGGCAGCGTTTTTGTGGACGGCATATAAATTTGAGATTTTATGACTTATATCTACTATTGTAACGCTGTTATCCAAGTCAAGGGAATGAATCACAAATAACGGTTCGTAGTGAGGACTTTAGTCCTCTGATCTTATGCGGACTAAAGTCCTCACTACGAACCTCACTCTCTGGTTTTTAATTATGAGTTTAGTCCTCTGATCTTATGCGGACTAAAGTCCTCACTACGAACCTATTAATGTTTTTAATGATGAGTTTAGTCTTCTGATTGGATGCGGACTAAAGTCCTCACTACTAACCTCACTCTCTGGTTTTTAATGATGAGTTTAGTTTTCTGATGGGATGCGGACTAAAGTCCTCACTACTAACCTATAATGACGTAAGTTCTGTTTACAATATCTGAGATAGAAACTTGCGTGTGCGTTCTTCCTTCGGGTTCTGAAAAAACTCTTCTGGCTTCGCTTCTTCCACTAAAACGCCGCCGTCCATCAATACAATGCGATCGGCAACTTCGCGCGCAAATCCGACTTCGTGAGTCACCACTACCATTGTAATTCCTGTTTGCGCTAAATTTCGCATGACATCTAAAACTTCCCGCACCATTTCCGGGTCTAATGCTGATGTCGGTTCGTCAAATAGCATGATTTTCGGCTGCATTGCTAGGGAACGTGCAATAGCAACCCGCTGCTGCTGTCCGCCAGATAATTGTCCGGGATATTTTTGGGCTTGGGACAAAATCCCGACTCTTTCTAACAGTTGCATTGCTACTTCTTCTGCTTTTTTCTTCGGCCAGCGGCGCACCCATACGGGCGCTAGCATGACGTTTTGCAGGACTGATAGGTGGGGAAATAGGTTGAATTGCTGAAACACCATTCCTACTTCCTGGCGAATTTTTTCGATGTTTCGCAAGTCGTGGGAAAGTTCGATTCCGTCGATCGTAATTTTGCCTTGCTGATAGGCTTCTAAAGCGTTAAAAGTGCGGATAAACGTGGATTTGCCGGAACCTGAAGGGCCCATCACGACGACGACTTCGCCTCGGTTCACGTTCATGCTGACGCCGCGCAGTACGTGAAATTGTCCGTACCATTTGTGGACGTTTTCGGCGACGATTACTGTTTCGGGAACTGTTAGTGTATCTTGCATAATTTTCTCCTTTAAATAATGACGAATAATTATTGCCTGATGACTGTTGACTACTTCAGTGGAGGGGGGGTTTATATATATTTGGGTTGGGAGGGCGGGTTTATATATATTTGGGTTGGGAGTTCTATTTTGTTGGTGAACCCGCCCCTACAGACTGTGGACTAATGACTTTTTTCTAAACTTTTCTCTATTTTGCGGCTGGCCAGTGACATTGAGTAGCAAAATACCCAATAGATGATGCCGACGAATATGTAAACTTCGGCGTATCTGCCGATGTAGGATGGATTTGCTAAAACGGCGCGGGATATGCCGATTAATTCTAACATTCCAAATAGCGAAAGCAGGGATGTATCCATGAATAATCCGATGAATTGACCGCCGATCGCCGGAATGACTGTTCGCAGTGCTTGAGGTAGTACAATGAGAATGGTCAGTAGGGGTGTGTTTAGCCCGATCGACCTTGCTGCTTCTATTTGTCCCCTCGGTACGGCCTGCAAGCCCCCGCGCACGTTTTCCGCCAAGTATGCCGCACTAAATAATGTTAATCCGGCGATCGCCCGAATCACTCTATCCAATTTGGGATATTCCGGCGGTAAGAATAATTGCAGCATGACTTGACCTAAAAACAAAATGCCAATTAAAGGCAAGCCGCGCACTATTTCAATGTACAATGTTGACAGCAGTTTGACGACTGGCAAAGAACTTTGTCTCCCGAGGGCAAGCAATACTCCCAGGGGAAATGAAAGCACAATGCTAATAATTGCTAAAAACAGCGTCAGCACTAAACCGCCCCAGTCATTTGTCGAGACTTCTGTCAAACCTAATCCGCCTTTAATTAGCCACAGAATCAGCGGGAAGGAAAGAGCCCAAATTCCGGGTATCCAGCTAACCCCCCCTCGCCCCCCCTTACCAAGGGGGGGTTGGGGGGGGTTGGGATTAATTTGTCTCGCGGCGACATAGCTGGCGGCGGTTGCGATAATAATTCCTAAGAGGTAGAAGCGAGAGGTAAGGTCGATCGGCGTAATGACCGCACCAACAACCGCTGCACCAAGTAAAATCAGTGTAGGCCGATTCCAAAGACGTTCATCTCGCTGAATATTTCCCCAAGTTAAACCGCCCAACAAGGCAATTATTCCGGCTACTATCCACAGCCGCCAGTAGGATTCGCTGGGAAATCTGCCCACAAAAAATAGTGGCAAGTTGGCTTCTAACACGCGCCATTTAGCTTTTGTAGTTGCCCAAACGATAATTCCTTTAACTGTTTGGAAGGCGACAATTAAGCAAACTATTGTCAGAATGCTGTTGTACCAGGTACTAAATAGGTTTTTGCGCGCCCAATTCCAAGGGGTGGGCGATTCGGTGGCGGGAGGCGGCAGTACGGGGGTTGTTTCCATGTATTTTAGATGTTAGATTTTAGATTGCTTGCTGAATTGCACTTGCTAATATTCCTAATATTTTCTTGACATCTGTTACGTAATATTCTGTCAAGTCAATTTCAATTACTTGTTCTTTGAGTCTTAAGAATCTCCAGGTTTGGCCGCTAGTAACAGCCCCATAATTTATTGTTGCATTTGTGTTGCCTTCGCATTCGTTAAATATTCTAGCTGCTAACATTTGGGCTACACATGGCCCCAAGCTTGCATTAATATCTTCGTTTTGTGCTTCTACGATCGCAATTACTGGTTCGGTAAGCATTAATAAGTATGAAGAACGACTAATCAAAAAATCGCAATTTCCAGCTAATCCTTTTTCGGCATCAACTGTAAAATCTATTCCACAAAAAAGACCAATTTGATGGTTAAACAGTTTTCTAAGTTCGATTAAAATCGGTGCGGTTATCATGGACGAGCGAGACTTGTCAGTATTGCTGCTTAAGGCAATGCCTGCGTTCTCTTTGAGAATTTCTACAAGTAAGGGACTTGGTTCTAATTCTGGCACAGGAGAGAACATATTGATGCGATCGCTAATCGTCAAACCGAATTTTTTTGTTACTGTTTTTAAGTTAAAATCTCTGTAAGTCATTTCAACTTTAGTTCCAGATTATAATAAACTTAACTTTTGACTTCGCTATCCACTGTCAACTGTCAACTGTCAACTGTCAACTGTTATTTACCTTTCCTTGATTTGTACCGTGTGATTGTACCAATTCATAAACAGAGAAACTATCAAACTAATTGTTAGGTATGTTACCATGATAATTAGCATTGTTTCGATCGCCCTTCCGGTCTGATTCAACGTCGGAGAACCCACCACAAAGTAAACGTCGGGATAAGCCACCGCCACGGCTAAACTCGAATTCTTCGCTAAATTCAGATACTGACTGGTTAACGGCGGCACAATTACCCGCAAAGCTTGCGGCAAAATTACCATCCGCATCAGGGTTCCAGATTTAAGTCCCAAAGACTTTCCCGCTTCCCACTGGCCTCGCGAGACTGACTGAATTCCGCCGCGGACAATTTCGGCAATGTAACTGCCAGTATACAAGCTGAGTCCTGTCACTAGGGCTGCAAATTCTGGAGTTAATTTTAATCCTCCTTCGAGTTGCAATGCTGGTGTCAGGCGCGGAAAATCGACGCGAAAAGGCAGATTTTGGGTGATAATCAAAGCTAAAATTGCACTCAGGACGATCGCACCAGCAGCCCAAAACAACTGTCTTCCCGGCTTCGCTTCTTCCACCATCACCCGCGCCCGCCACATCCACAGCCCCGCCGCAGCCAAAACTCCCACAGTTAACAAAATCAACCAAATCTCAAAACCTGGCAAAGGCGCAGGCCAAGGTACAGCAATCCCGCGATTTGTCAAGTAAATCGGGCCGCGCATCTGTTGATTGTCTTCCAGTTTTGGCATGGAAATGAATACTGCAAAATACCAGAAAAATAATTGCAGCAATAACGGTGTATTCCTCAAAATCTCCACGTACAAAGCTGCTAAATTACGCAAGATCCAATTGTCGGAAAGGCGGGCAATTCCTACAGTCAAACCCGCAATTGTTGCGAAAACAATCCCCAGGCCCATTACCCGCAGCGTGTTGATCAAACCAACAAAATAAGCTTGTCTGTAACTGTTTTCGGGACTGTAGGGAATTACGCTTTCGCCGATGTCGAAGGATGCTTGGGAATTGAGAAAGTCAAATCCAAATGCAATTCCTAGTTGCGCGTAATTGGCGGTGAGGTTGTCCCAAAGAATAGCGATGACTGTTATTACTAAAATTAGGGCGATCGCCTGTCCGGTTATTTTCCAGAAGCGATCGTCCCGCAGCAGTGTTGATATATCTTTAATTTTGGATGATTTCTCGGATTTGCCCGGTTGAGGTTCTGTATTCATAACTTAAATTATATTTCATTCAATCTGCTGCGTATGTTGTGTACCAAAGAGCGCTGAAGCGCAACTACGTACCTAAGAGCGCTGAAGCGCAACTACGTACCTAAGAGCGCTGAAGCGCAACTACGTACCTAAGAGCGCTGAAGC